>NZ_MUFL01000158.1:0-2196 GCF_001995355.1 Salinivibrio sp. PR919
ACGATAGATTATATGATTGCATTAAAAGCATGTAATCCAGCTAAAAAAATCATCAATTTCGAAGATGATGGCGAAGGAGTAATTAAAGCTGATTTAGTGATCAATGCGTTGTATCAAACACCA
Source organism: Salinivibrio sp. PR919 (assembly GCF_001995355.1). NCBI lineage: Bacteria > Pseudomonadati > Pseudomonadota > Gammaproteobacteria > Vibrionales > Vibrionaceae > Salinivibrio > Salinivibrio sp. PR919. Next base: position 124 of record NZ_MUFL01000158.1, read on the forward strand.
ACAGTGCCTCAGATGAAAGCCGGTGAAGAGTTCTATATCTGCGGGAAAACATTTTTATTTTATGAGCCAATAGTAATAAAGGACAATGTTAAACATGTGTTCATTTCTTTTGGGGGGGCGGACCCTCAGAATTATACTGATAGGATTTTAAATTTAGTTAATAGACCAGAATATAAAGATTATCAATTTACTGTGGTAATTGGTCGAGCAAAGCAGAATGTTAAAGAGCTACTTGAGTTCAATAAAGTCGAAAATATTGAAGTGCTGTACGATGTTAGTAATATGCCTCAATTAATGTCTAAATCCGACATTGCAATGACATCAAGGGGAAGAACAGCGTACGAGTTAGCTTTACTAGGTATACCAACCTTAGTAATGGCGCAGAACACTAGAGAAGAGAAACATGGTTTTGTTAACCATGACAATGGTTTTAATTACTTGGGATTAAACCCCAATGACTTTATTATTAAGTCTAACTTAGATTTATATCTATCACTTGAAAAAAGTGAACGATGTAAAATCCAAAATAAATTACTAGAACACGATCTGAGAAGTGGTAGAAAGCGTGTTCTTGGGTTAATTAACAGTCTATAGAGGAAATTATGAATAAACCTTATCTTATTGCCGAAGTTGGTGTCAATTTTTTTGATACAGCTAAATCACTAGATATATCACTGATTGAAGCAGCTAAACTCTATATAAAAAAAGCGAAAGAGAATGGAGCTGACGCGGTAAAGTTTCAATCTTATAAAGCAGACACAATTGCTTCAAAAGCTTCACCTGCATATTGGGACTTAACAAAAGAACCTACTACAACACAACATGGATTATTTCAGAAACATGATAGATTCAATAAGGAAGACTATCAAGTATTGTGTAATTATAGTCGAGATCTTGGTATAGACTTTATGTCTACACCATTTGACTATGAATCAGCTGATTATCTTTACGATATGATTGATATCTATAAAATTTCTTCCTCTGATCTAACCAATACTCCGTTTATTGAGTATATAGCTAAGAAAGGCAAGCCTATTTACTTGTCAACGGGCGCCTCTTATATTTCGGAAATCGAAAAAGCTGTACGCGTTATCTTAGATGCGGGTTGTACTAATCTCTGTGTCATGCATTGCGTACTCTCTTATCCGACTAAAGATGAGGATGCAAACCTAGGAATGATTAGCCACTTAAAAACGATATTCCCTCAGTTAGAAATTGGATATAGTGACCATACTTTACCGGATCCATCAATGACAATTCTAACTGCAGCTTATATGTTAGGAGCCACGGTTATTGAAAAGCACTTTACACTAGATAAAACGATGCCAGGTAATGATCACTACCATGCAATGGACCACAATGACCTTAGAAGAGCAAGTGAAAACTTTGAACTGTTGAGTAAGGTTTATGGCTCAAATATCAAATCGGTATTGCCATGTGAAACGATACCGAGGCGTGAGGCCCGCCGTTCTCTAGTTATTACTAATAATTTGAGTGCGGGAGATAAGATCAAGCCTGAACACCTAATGAGTAAGCGCCCAGGTACTGGAATTAGCCCGGAATATATTGATGTCGTATTAGGAAGAGAAATAAAGAGAGACGTGGAAGAAGATACAGTCCTTACTTGGGATATGATTTGATTAAATATAAGTTTTAATAAGATGCTGATATTGATATCAGCGTCTTAATAGTCAACGAAAAGCCGAAAAATGAAAAAAAAACCATATTATGTTATCCTTACCGGTTCAAAAAATAACGCCGGGGATTTTCTAATCAAGTACCGTGCGAAAGAAATATTTCAAAGAATAAGACCAGATCGAGAGATCGTCGATATTAATGGTTGGGAAAAATTCAGCGCTGAAACGCTTGAAATAGTGAATAATTCTGAAGCGTTAATCTTAATGGGAGGGCCTGCTTTACAACAACACATGTATCCAAAAATTTACCCCTTAGTTGATGAACTTTCCGATATTACCACAAAGATAGTTATGATGGGTGTGGGCTGGAAGTCTTTGAGTGGAAACTGGATTGATAGTGTCTACTATCCTTTAGGAAAGCAATGTATAGAGCTAA
>NZ_MUFL01000159.1:0-2095 GCF_001995355.1 Salinivibrio sp. PR919
ATATGTACCCGCTTGTGTGACATCGGCAAAGGTAGGCGCATCGTCGGTGTCAACATCATTGATCGCAATGGTGCCCGTCGCAGTCACCGCGGCATCGCCCACGTTGCCTTCGGTGACAGAACCAACAAAGCTACCGGTCACTTCTGGGGCATCCTCGCTACCGGTAATGGTGATGACAATATCTTGTTGGGTGTTATCGCTTGCTGTCAGGGTAATGGTGTCGGTAACTTGATCGCCGGCATCTAAATGCTGCACGGCAGATTGATCAAGCGTATACGTCCAGCTGCCATTCACTAGCTCCAGCGAACCGTAAGTGCCGGTCTCTGTGGTATCGGCGAAGGTGGGTGCATCGTTACCGTCGATATCAGTGATCTCAATGGTACCGGTGGCAGTGACAGGCGCATCGCCCACATTGCCCTCGGTCACGGAACCGACAAAGCTACCGGTCACTTCTGGGGCATCCTCGCTACCAGTAATAGTGATGACAATGGCTTGTTCAGTGCCATCAGAGGCTGTCAGGGTAATGGTATCCGTCACCTGATCGCTGGCATCTAAATCCTGAACCGAGCTTTGATCGAGGGTGTAAGTCCAATTACCGTTCACCAGCTCTAGCGAACCGTAAGTGCCGCTCTCTGTGGTATCGGCAAAGGTCGGGTTATCGTCACTATCGACATCGCTGATCGCGATGGTGCCCGTCGCAGTCACCGCGGCATCGCCCACGTTGCCTTCGGTGACTGAACCAGTAAAGCTTCCAGTGACTTCAGGTGCATCATCCGTCCCAGTAATGGTGATGACAATATCTTGTTGCGTGTTATCGCTTGCAGTGAGGGTGATGGTGTCGGTCACCTGATCGCCGGCATCCAAGTTCTGTACGGCAGACTGATCGAGGGTGTAAGTCCAGTTGCCGTTCACCAGCTCTAGCGAGCCATAAGTCCCCGCTTCAGTGGTATCGGCAAACGTCGGATTGTCGTCGCTATCCACATCACTGATCGCAATGGTACCCGTGGCAGTTACCGCGGTATCGCCCACGTCACCTTCGGTGACCGAGCCGGTAAAGCTACCGGTGACTTCAGGTAAGTCGTCGGTGCCGGTAATGGTGATGACGATATCTTGTTGCGTGTTATCGCTTGCAGTGAGGGTGATGGTGTCCGTCACTTGATCACCGGCATCTAAATCCTGCACGGTAGACTGATCGAGGGTGTAGGTCCAGTTGCCGTTAACTAGGTCTAGCGAGCCATAAGTCCCCGCTTCAGTAGTATTCGCAAAGGTCGGGTTATCGCCGTCATCAACATCACTGATCGCAATGGTWCCSGTGGCAGTGACCGCATCGCCTTCGTYRCCTTCGGTSACTGAGCCGGTAAAGCTACCGGTGACTTCAGGTAAGTCGTCGGTGCCGGTAATGGTGATRACAATATCTTGYTGTGTGTTATCGCTTGCRGTGAGGGTGATGGTGTCCGTCACTTGATCACCGGCATCTAAATCCTGCACTGAGCTCTGATCGAGGGTGTAGGTCCAAGCGCCATCTACTAGCTCCAGAGAACCGTAAGTGCCGCTCTCTGTGGTATCGGCAAAGGTCGGGTTATCGTCACTATCAACATCACTGATCGMAATGGTGCCGGTGGCAGTGACCGCATCGCCTTCGTCACCTTCGGTCACTGAGCCGGTAAAGCTACCGGTGACTTCAGGTAAGTCGTCGGTGCCGGTAATGGTGATAACAATATCTTGTTGYGTGTTATCGCTTGCCGTCAGGGTAATGGTATCGGTGACCTGATCGCCGGCATCTAAACTCTGCACGGCAGATTGATCAAGGGTGTAGGTCCAGTTGCCGTTAACTAGGTCTAGCGAGCCATAAGTCCCCGCTTCTGTAGTATTCGCAAAGGCCGGTGTATCGTCGTCATCGACATCACTGATCGCAATGGTGCCGGTGGCAGTGACAGGTGCATCGCCCACGTTGCCTTCGGTCACTGAGCCGGTAAAGTTACCGGTGACTTCAGGCGCATCTTCGCTACCAGTAATAGTGATGACAATATCTTGCTCAGTACCATCGTTTGCGGTCAGGGTGATGGTGTCGGTGACTTGATCACCGGCATCTAAA
>NZ_MUFL01000016.1:0-52642 GCF_001995355.1 Salinivibrio sp. PR919
CTTTAAGTGGACCAATTTTGGCCAAGTGATTGCGGTCGGCGGCGCTGACTTTTTGCAAACCATCGGTTTAACCGGGCCAGCATTATTCTTTGCCTTCATCTTGATGTGTGGCCTGATTAACCTCTCGGTCGGCTCGGCATCGGCGCAGTGGGCCATCACCGCCCCCATCTTTGTACCTATGTTGATGCTGGTCGGTTATGCCCCAGAGACGATTCAAGCGGCGTATCGGATTGGCGACTCCGTCACCAACATCATTACCCCGATGATGAGTTACTTCGGGCTGATTCTGGCGGTGGCGTGTCGCTATGTGAAAAACCTTGGCATAGGCACCTTGATTGCCACCATGTTGCCTTATTCGATGATCTTTATGGTGGGATGGAGCATCCTATTCTACGTATGGGTTTTCGTGCTAGGTTTGCCTGTCGGCCCCGGCGCAGAAACGTATTACAACTTCAATCAGTAATTCCCCCAGCGGGATGGTTTCGGCAAGCATGCAGTCATGCTTGCCTTTTTCTTTTCATTATCCCGTCATTTTCATCCCTACCCGAAGGCGGTTATAGTAGCTTTATCACAGCGATGGTAAGCAATGACAATGACAACCCCAGCTCATGCCGACAAACCGGCGGCCTTTGACCCTGACGCAATGGCGCGGGAAGCCCAATTTACCGATGCCTTTAAAGACGCCATTACCCCCTTTTGGCAACAGCGCGAACAGGGCACATTTCATGGCGAAGGCGGCCTAAGACTGCATTGGTGCAGTTTTACTCACCCAAAACACACCAAAGCGGTGGTGGTGATTAATGGCCGGATTGAAAGCGTGATGAAATACCAAGAGATCTTCTACGATCTCTTTCAGATGGGCTATGACGTCTACAGCTTTGACCACCGCGGCCAAGGCTTGTCTCAACGCTTGGTCTTAAAGCCACGCGATCTGGGCCATGTCGAACGCTTTGATGATTATGTCGCGGATGTGGCGACATTTATGCAACAAGTCCGTGCCCACCGTCATTATGATGATTGGTTTATGCTCGGCCATTCAATGGGCGGGGCAATTGCCACCCTATACGCTCACCAGTATCCGGGGGCTGTGCAAGCTATCGCCCTGACGGCCCCCATGTTTGGTGTGCAAGTTAGCCCTTGGCTTGGGCGTATCGCCCCTTGGCTATGTCGCTCCTTAGCGCGCTACCAACATCCACCACGCTTTGGACCCGGCCAAGTCGGCTATCGCCATGTACCCTTTGAGCAAAATCGCCTCACTCATTCTCGTGCCCGCTATGCGTGGTTTCGCCAGCTTTATATCAACCAGCCACAGCTACAAATCGGTGGACCCAGCGCGCGTTGGATAGCGGAAGGATTAGCCGCGGGGACGCGCTGTCTGGCCCTTGCTCCCTCGCTGACCACCCCGACGTTTATCTGCCAAGCGGGCGAAGAGTTGATCGTTTCTAACCCTGCGATGTCGCAATTTCACGCCGTACGTAAACAAGCCGGTCAACCCAGCCAATGGCGAACGTTCGACGGTGCTCGGCATGAAATTTTATTCGAAACGGATAATCACAGAGTCACAGCACTGCGTGAGATTGATGCCTTTTTCTCGCGCTATGTTGGCGAGTAAAAGCGGAAAAAAGACAGTGATACTGTTCCCTTTTTAACCCCAATAAGTTGCAGTAGACTCAGAGCATACTGTGATTATGATCGCCTGAACCAATGAGGACATGATGTACAAACTCGTCGCTTCTGATTTGGACGGTACCTTGCTAACCCCCGAGCACCGTATCGCCCCCTATACCAAGCAGGTGCTGCAACAACTTCACCAGCAAGGCATTCACTTTGTGTTCGCCACCGGACGTCATCATGTTGATGTGGCAAGCATTCGTGAAACCGTGGGGATCCCTGCTTATATGATCACTTCWAACGGTGCCCGTGTACACGACAGCAATGACCAGCTGGTGTATCAGCACAACGTTGATCCCGCGATCGTCGCAAGCCTGATTAACGAGGTGAAGCACGATCCAACCGTCACCATTCACCTGTATCGCGATAATGATTGGCTGTTGAGCAAAATGGATGAAGAGCTCGCACGTTATCACCAAGACTCTGGCTTTAACGCTAAGGAGTTTGATGTGGACAACCCACCGGTCGATAACATCGCGAAGATTTTCTTTATTCGCCACGATCACGACCACTTACTCAAATATGAGCATCAGTTTTTGTCGCAATACGGCGATAGCATCAGTATCGCTTTCTCGACCCCCTTCTGCTTGGAAGTGATGGGCAATGGGGTATCCAAAGGCGCCGCACTCGAGGAAGTCGCGCGTCGTCATCAGCTCAATCTGGCCGACTGTATCGCGTTTGGCGATGGCATGAACGATGTCGAGATGCTGCGCGCCGCCGGTCGCGGCTTGGTGATGGCTACCGCACAAGCGCGCGTCAAAGCCACCTTGTCGGACAACGCGATTATTGGCAGCCATGCCGATGAGGCAGTCGCGCGCTACTTAAACGCGCACCTGCTCGCACCACAATACTAAGCGGTTGGCTCACAGTGTGAGCCAAGGATGTCATCTGACGATGCACGACTCCCCCGCCATCGTCAGAATGGTCTGCCATTGCGCTGCGGTAACCGGCATCACACTCAGCCGGTTACCTTTTTTCACCAACGGCATCTCAGCCAGCGCAGGGTTTTGCTTCATCTGCGCCAGCGTAATCAACGGTAAATGACGCTGATACGCCACATCCACCATAAACCAACGCGGGGCTTCTGGGGTGGCTTTAGGGTCAAAGTAGCCACTGTCTGGCTCAAATTGGGTATGGTCGGGATAACACTCGCGAGTTACGGTCGCCACACCAGCCACCCCAACATGCTTACAAGAGGAATGGTAAATCAACACCTGATCGCCTACCTTAACCTCATCACGCAACATATTACGCGCTTGATAATTGCGCACCCCTTCCCAGCATGAAACCTTTTGCTGCTTTAAGGTGTCTATCGAAAACGTATCTGGCTCTGTTTTAAATAACCAATAACCCATGTTGGCTCACTCTCATTCGATGCAGTTGTCGGCAATCTTGCCCGTCAGTGTGTATCGGTGCAAGTCTGGCACGAGCCCACTATTCACAAGGAGTGTCGTGTGCAACGTCCCCATCGTTTACTGGTGATCACCACCGCTAGCCTACTCACGTTAGTCGGCTGTACCTCATCGAAAGGCCCTGTTGAACTGGGTCATCGCAGTGACATGCTAGACGCGGGGCTAAGCCATACACCGACCCCGTTTATGCTCAGTGGTATGGTCTCTGTCAGCCCTGAAACGGCCAGCTTCACACCCTGTGGCAGTCAAAAGCAATACTGGCTGAACTTAAGCCATGAGCAACGCACGGCACTCGATCAGCTGGGTGGGCCTGTGTATGGTGAATTTGAAGGCTTCTTTACCCCAGTGGAAAGCCGCGGTTTTAGCGCGGACTATCCTGCGTCAGTCACCATGACGCGTATCAATCTAGTCACTACCGAACTCAATAGCTGCGCGCAACCCCGCCATGCCGTCTTAGCGGACGGACAATCACCACGCATGTGGTCTGCCGCCGTTGGCGAACATAATATGGCGTGGGAAAGCGACGGGGATAGCCAAGAGATACCGCTGACAGGCAAGCAGAGGGATGACACCACCGCCCATTTTCGTGCGCGCAATGCCGCATTAACGCTAACCGCAACTGGCTGCCAGCAAAGTAATACTACCTTGTACGGTTGGCGCGCGACCCTAAAAACGCCCCAACGCACCTACCAAGGCTGTGCTCTGCTGCCCTCGTATGATCACTCGCAGCATTGGGCGGGCGAATATCAAGGGCAAAGTCAAAGTCCCGGTCAGCCGGTTTTAACCACACAGCTTACCTTGCTGCCTGATCATAGCGCCATCACCAGCTACCACCCGCAAGGGGAAGCGGTGACCAAAGAAACCGGGATTTGGCAGCCAGTCGGGGAGAATCAAGTCCAAGTGCTCACTACCCGCAGTGGTGAGCAAATGGTGGTGTCTGAGCGCATATATACACGCAACGGGTTTACCCTCACCGCCTCCGAGGAAACCTTTAATGGCAACACGTATCCTTTGGGCACAAAGGGGTTAACACTTAAACGCCAAGTGAGGAACCCAGACAGCAGCCAACAATAACCTGGCATTCGTGGCTGGGCTTGCGCACAATAGCGCGCTGTTAACAAAGGAGACAATGATGGCCCGTTCGCCCTGCCGCCAATGCGGTTTTACCTATCACTGTATCTGTCACTGCTATTGGCCGCTGGAAAGCCAATTGCAATGYGTRCTGGTGATGCACGAARACGAAGCGGCGCGCCAATCCAACACCGGCAAACTGGTTAAAGCRGCGCTGCCCCACACTCAGATAGAGATTTGGCAACGCAAACAACCACCGCAAGCCTTGCTCGACAGCTGGGCGCGCGGTGATGTGTCACCTTGGTTGTTGTTTCCCAGTGATGATGCTATCCCCGCCGATAGACTGTTCGCTGACGCGGCTCGGTCTGTCTCTTGCACGGAGACGTTAGCCGCCACCAATGCACCTCGCGCGCCGTTACAGTTTGTGGTGCTGGATGCCACTTGGCAGCAGGCGCGAAAAATGCTCAATAAAAGTCCGTGGCTCAATGGTCTGCCACGGGTCAGTTTGCCGTCGACTACCGCCTCACAATATACGCTTAGGCGCAACCAACCACCGGGACACCTGTGTACCAGTGAAGCGGTGAGTGCATTACTACGAAGCCAAGGCGACGTGAACGCCGCCACGCAGCTGGACCATTTTCTTGTCCACTTTATGGAGAGCTACGAAGCCGATCGCCACCATCACACTACACCGCTCCCCGCCCCCAAGATGCTGACGTCAAACGCGTGAACAAAAAAACGCCGAGCACAGCGCGCTGCCATGCTCGGCGTTTACGTCGTTTATGGGCTACAGCTTAAAGCGGCTGATCTCTTGCTCGAGGCTATGAGAAAGCTCGGATAACATCGCGGCTTGACGCGCGGCTTCATCCGCTTCGGTCGATAGCTCATTGGACACATCGCGAATGCCCTCTGAGTTACGGGTGATCTCCGCAGTGACGCTCGATTGCTCTTCCGCTGCCGAGGCAATTTGGGTAGCCATATCGCTAATTTGGCTCACCGCCGCGACAATCTGGCTCAAGCTTTCGTTCGCCGCGCTAGCATCTTCCACACTGGCATGAGCACGCTGCTGGCTGTCTTGCATCATGGTCACCGCGCGACCGGTTGCCTGCTGCAAGGTATCAATCATCTGCTGAATCTCGGTGGTTGAAGCATGAGTACGCTGGCTCAGAATCCGAACCTCATCGGCCACTACCGCAAAGCCACGGCCATGCTCACCGGCGCGTGCTGCTTCAATCGCGGCATTCAATGCCAGCAGATTGGTTTGCTCAGCCACTTCTTGAATGGTCGACAAGATGCTGGTGATGCTGTGCGCATGCTGATCCAGCTCACCAATCACACCGGTCGCCGCTTCCACTTCACGGGCAAGCTCGGTGATCGAGTGCTTACTTTGCTCCACTTGCTGGCCGCCATCGTTGGCAACGCTTTCAGTCTCTTGGGCGGTGCGCGCGGTGTTATCGGCATTGCCGGCAATATCTTGGGTCGCCGAGGCCATTTCATGGATAGCGGTCGCCACCATATTGATTTCATCTTGCTGATGACCAATCCGGGTGGAGCGCTCTTCCGCTTGTGCTGCGGTCAGCTCGGCTTGTTGCTTGAGCGAGCCAGACAGCTGACGTAAGTGTGACACCATAGTGTGCATGTTGCCGACAAAGCGATTGAAGTTGTTGGCAAGTTTGCCAATTTCATCATTACTGTGTGGCTCAAGGCGCTGGGTTAAATCCCCTTCACCGGAGGCAATTTCTTCTAGCGCGGCGGATACATTGAGCAAGTCACGGAACAACACGTACATCAACCACGTCACGGCACCGGCCACCAGCAAAGTGATCACCACCGCGGTCAGCACCAGATTGAACAAGGTATCACGCTGGCTTGCGTATTCAGTGCGCTTATCCAGCTCAATCGCCARTACCCAATCGGTGTTAGGAACCGACGCAAAATAAAACAGTTTATCAACCCCATCGACAGGCAATTCTACTAGCGATTGCTGTGCCAACGCCTGACGCACGCGGTTTTCATTCAGCTCAGGAGACAGGCTGCGATACGGTTTTAGCAGGCGCGCTTTGTCTTTGTGGGCGAGAAAAGTGCCATCAGCACCTAACAGCATCGCGTTCGCAYTTTTGCCCACTTTTAATTGGGTCACGTCACGGATCAGCTGGTCAATCAACACATCTGCGCCCACCACACCGATTAATTCGCCATTACGACGCACCGGCTCGGCCAAGGTCACCAGCATCGCACCAGTAATCGCATCACTGTATGCGGTGGTAATAATCGGGCTACCCGCGCTCACGGCTTGCTTGTACCACGGGCGGGCGCGAGGGTCATAATCATCGCGGTTGCGCTCTGGGCGCGAGCGATACATGGCGCCTTTTGGAGTACCATAATAGATATCGTCAAACCCACCGGCCTCACGTGCTTGCTGTAAATAGCTCACACGATGGCTACTGCTGGTGTAATCGGTAAAGGCACTGGTGATATCGGCACGGATTTGCACCCAACCGCTGATCGATTCGGTCGCCGCATCGGCGATACCACTGACGCGGCTATAGATGCTCGACTGGGTTTGGGCTTGAATTTGGCTTACAGCAAGCCAGGTGAGAAAGGCGGCCATCAGCAATACAGCAGATAAGCATGCCCCAATTAATTTTTGTTTTAGTGATAACTGCATGGGAACGGCTCTCAAAGCAACGACAGGTTAATTCCAAACTCCCCGATAACCGAGGTAGCAATAGTGAACAGCCGTCACCCCGTCCCTAGGGTACCGCGAGCCCATCCTGCGCGTCGCGGGTTCACAGCGCCGGATAATTTTTATCCGACATGGCAAGCGCGCGCTAATGTAACAGCGCGCAACAAAGATTGCCATTTTTTAGACAAAAAACAGTCAACTAGAGAATATTTAGAACAAAGATCACATAAACCAACCATCGCTTATGATACGCAGTTTGTTGCAAACAAYACAAAAGCAAGCATCTGAGGATTAAGCACTCCTCGCAAGACCTACAGAAACGCGGCCTATTGGCGGACCTCAATAATAACTCGGCTATCTGCATATGAATCAATCAGCGCACCTATCTTTTTCGTATTCTCTGAATCGAGAAACGCATCCCATTCATCCAGAATCAAGTGACCCGAACTATTTTCCAGTAACCACTGAATACTCTTGGCRGAGTACATACCATCAGACAGTATTGCTGAATCATCCCAAGGCCACAGTAAGCGCTTAGACGGGTTGAAGTAGAGATAATCATTTTTGGCACAGAGGTGCCTTAAGAAAGACGTTTTCCCAGATCCGTTTTCTCCAACAACGCGAAAACGGCCCTCCTGCGCTTGAGTAAGGTTCACAGTATCAACGCTCTCGTTATCTTTAAGGATCGCGACATTCCATTGTGGTTGGTAAAGTGACTTACGTTTCGAAAAACACGTCATCACCGACAGCTGGCCTTTGATAGACGGAAAAGAGATTAACAAGCTAACAATATCAGACGCAGAATTTAAAAGATGATAAATGCGTGTGAGGTTAACAATCGACGCCACTTTTACCTCCATCGGGACACTGCTAGACGTAAAAATGAACAGTAATACACAGGAAGTTGGCGCAAGCGCGAGTAAGGAAGAGACCAACAATGCCTTATACCTAAACWCAGCCTCTTTGATTCTCAGCCCTAAGTATTTCGCTTTCCCTTCCTCGAAGCGCGTTTGATAAGCCAATGCATTCACCGACGAACCAAAATGTACATTGTCATGGATAGTCGATAACGTTGATGTCAGTGATGAACCCGCTTTATGGGTGGTAACAGCGTTCTTTTCTAGGTGCGAGGAAATGGTTTTATTGAACCCCAAGATAAGCAGCACACTGATCATAACGCTGACAAAAAAACGCCAATCAATAAAAGCGGTGATCATTAGCAGACTCAGGAAGAAGTTGAGCCCAGACGACATCCCCCAAAAGGCATAGCCAATAAAGTCAGAAATCGCACTCTTCCCCTGAGAAACGTACACGCCCAGCGTATGGTCGACAGTGCGACTGTCAGTGCAAGATTGATAGCGATTAGTCGCGGATTGCCAAAATCGACTCAGTGATTCACACAACCACTTTTCTTTATACACATCAGAAAAGTAGCCGATTATATGGGGAAGAATCATCGCGACAATATATAGGAACACCCAGAGCTTCAATGCTTCATAATATTGATTAATTTCAAGAATATAGCCTGAGACCATCACAGAGGCGAAAATAGAAAAAGCAATCGAAGACTGATGAAGCAGCACAAATAGAAACGTATAGAGCGTGTTTTTATTCGATATACCACGGCATATCTCTCTCACGCTAAGAAAAGAAATCACTCAACCACTCCTTGGTTCTGCTTAAGGAAAAACGGGGCGTTTCCATCCTTTATCCACCCCGCAGCAGATTCTCTATGTGATTAGAGATTAAGTAATATATTCAGTAGGATAACGTGCATTTGGTCACGTTTTTTATACATGCTGTCCGGCCACCCAGCCGGAGCTCCAGGCCCATTGGAAGTTATAGCCGCCGAGCCAGCCGGTGACATCTAGCACTTCACCGATAAAATACAGGCCGGGAATATCTCGCGCTTCAAGCGTTTTCGAGGAAATCGCGTGGGTATCCACCCCACCAAGCGTCACTTCTGCAGTGCGGTAACCTTCAGTGCCGTTTGGGGCAATAGACCACTGGTGAAAGTAGTGATGAAGTTGATCGAGCTGCTTGTCATYGAGCTGCTTGAGCGGTTTATCCGGCAAGCTATCGCGCGCAATCAAGACCTCGACCAAACGTTTGGGGAATAGGCGAGACAGTGAGGTTTTTAAGGTTTGGTTGGGATGCTTATCACGCATCGCCACCAGCACGTCTTTTAGCGACTCACTAGGGAGTAAATCGATGGTGACCGCTTCGCCCGGCTGCCAAAACGAGGAGGTTTGCAACACCGCCGGTCCCGATAAGCCGCGGTGGGTAAAGAGCAGGTTCTCGGTAAAACACACCCCCGATTCGGTGGTGATCGAACATGGCACCGACACCCCGGAAATATCGGCAAAGCGCGTTTTGTCTTCTTGGTGCAAGGTATACGGCACCAAGGCGGCGCGAGTGGGCAGCACTTTTAGACCAAATTGCTCAGCAAGCTGGTAACCAAAAGGGGTGGCGCCAAGCTTGGGCATCGAAAGGCCGCCCGTGGCGACCACCAACGACTGGCAGCGTACCGGCTCTCCATTGAGTTTAAGGCGAAAGCCGGCTTCTTCTTTTTCGATATCATGCACTTCACAGCGATAGCGTTGACTGATGGTGGCTTGGTCGCATTCGGCCAACAGCAGGTTAACGATATCTTTAGCGCTGTCATCACAAAATAGCTGGCCGTGGTCACGCTCGTGATAGGCCACACCATGGGTGGCCACCAATCCAATAAAGTCCCATTGGGTGTATTGCGCCAATGCGGATTTGACGAAGTGCGGATTCTCACACAAGAAGTTATTGGCGGTGACGTCATAGTTGGTGAAATTGCAGCGCCCGCCGCCTGAGATCAGGATCTTGCGGCCCGGTTTTTTGGCATGGTCCACCACCAAAACACGGCGGCCACGTTGGCCAGCTTGTGCCGCACACATCAATCCTGCCGCACCGGCGCCAATCACAATTACATCATACTTAGTCACACGCTTACCTGTTTATTCTCTGCTCACCCTGTGGGAGCGGCATTGTAGCAGCCCGCACGTGAGCGGCAAGCGCGATTTAACGCGCCTGCACCTCAGGTGGTGCCATCATGGCACCTACGTTTTGCTCAATCATCCGAGGGTCCATATGCAACGTACGGGTTGGGAGGGCAATATCCGCACCGTGCTGATGAATAATACCAATCACTTGCAGCAACACATCTTGCTTCACGCGGTGATAACGTTGCCAGTTCACCGTTTTGGTGAAGGTGTAAATAAAGAAATCGAGCGAGTGTGGGCCAAAGCTGTTGAAGTTCACAATCAAGGTTTGTCGGGTTTCAATGTCTGGGTGGGCTTCAAGCATGGCATAGACATCATCAATCACCGCGCTGATTTTATCGGCGTCTTGGTAACGTAGTCCGATGGTTTCATAGATGCGGCGGTTGAGCATCCGCGAGGGGTTTTCCACCACTACGTTACTAAATACTGAATTAGGAACGTATAAAGGGCGCAAATCAAAGGTGCGTACCACCGTCATGCGAATACCAATTTTTTCCACCGTGCCCTCAATATTGCGATCGGGAGAGCGTACCCAGTCGCCCACTTTAAATGGGCGATCAAAGTAAATCATCACCCCACCAAAGAAGTTCGACAGTAAGTCCTTGGCGGCAAAACCAACAATTAAACCCCCGACCCCACCAACGGTCAGTAGGCCAGAAACACTGACCCCGAGGCTTTGCAGCAAAGAAATAATCCCCACGCACACAAACAGCGCACGCAGTATATTGCCCATGGTGTTGATGGTGGTGTGATCACGATTGCCGGTTTCAATCATGACTTCTTCACCGCTGTTGACCAAGCGCAGCAAAATCCAAATGACCACCCACACCACCACCAAGTCTTGCACCAAGGTGAGCCAACTGAGCGAGACATCGCCAGCGGTATTATCGATGATAATTTCAATGGAGTGCGAGGCATGCCATAGCCAAATCAGCACACTTAGCGGTGTATCGATAGCCGGCCAAATAATATCGTCCCAGCGGGTAATGGTCTTTTCCGCCAGCGCTTTGAGTCGCCCCACTAATACATGCCAAATCGCCCACGCGATAGCACTAAAACCAGTTAAAGTGACCACATCGGAAATCCATTCCCACGCGGCGGCTTGATGTAGGGTCTGCCACCAGTCAATCAGGCTTTGCATGCTTTCCTCAACAGACGGTTTTTCTCAGAATGTTGTCAGCCTAACAAAAAAAATGCTGACCTGAGTCAGCATTTTGTTGGATATGAGAGCGTTCGCTTACCAGCCCGCAAAAGCGACAAGAAAAAAGGTCGCGAGCAAAGCACCGAACAATGCCACATTAAGCATAAACAGGTGACGGACTTTATTGCACTTACCCACAAACAGCTCGTCATGATGGTGCAAGTACTCTTGGCTACGAATGTACTGGTACAGGCGCTTTTGACGAGAAATATCGCCTTGGGGTGAGAGTGAGAAAAAGTTGTTATCTCCACGACAAATTTGCTGATAAAGCAATGGATTGGCGTCGCGTAACATCACAACCAATGCGCGTAGTGAAGACAAGTAGCGCGCAAAATTAACCAATGTGACGGTAAACACTGCCACAATTAGGATATCACCGTTCATATACATCTCCCTCCGCAACCCAGTGAGGCGGCCGAGGGAGAAAGATAAACTTACAGCCCTGCGGTGCCGTCCATCACTGACGATGAGTCCTCTTGAGCCATGGCAGACAAGTCTTTATCAATAAAGAACAAGGCTTTGCCATCTTCGCCCACCAACTCGATCTTATCGAGTATGCCTTTAAACAGCTTTTCTTCCTCGTGCTGCTCAGCCACGTACCACTGCAGGAAATTAAAGGTTGAGTAATCCTGAGTTGTAAACGCAACGTGCGCTAGGCTATTGATCTTTTCCGTGATTAAACGCTCGTGTTGATAGGTTTCACGGAATACTTCGCCCAATGATGCGAACTCGTGGCGCGGTGCGTCAATTGAGCCCAAAATAGGCATCGCACCAGTCTCGCTCACGTAGGTGAAAAGACGCTGCATATGCTGCATTTCTTCCTGCGCGTGCTTATGGAGGAATCGCGCAGCGCCTTCAAATCCTTTGTCTTCACACCAAGCACTCATTTGTAAGTATAGATTTGATGAGAAAAACTCCAAATTGATCTGCTCATTGAGTCTGTCAACCATGGCGGGTGCTAACATATAAAACGTCCTCTTTATTTGGGGTTAGCTGTCATTCTGACCAGCAGCACGTCCCTTTTCAAGCGGATATCGCCGACAAACGTGTGTGGTGCCGAGTCATCTGCCGAATTTATGACAAACATCATTGTCGAATTCTTAATCGGAATGCGATCGCAGTGACTGTTTTTAATACGCAAGCTCGCTAGACTGCGATGACAACCTCACATAAAAAGGATAACTATATGTCATATAAGCATATTTTAGTTGCTGTTGATTTGTCGGAAGACAGCGAACGTTTGGTGGCCAAAGCCGATTCTCTTGCCCAAGCTGTCGGCGCGAAATTATCGCTGGTCCACATCGATGTGAATTACGCCGAGCTTTATACCGGACTTATCGATATTAACTTGGTCGAATCGCGTAACCGCGTCATTGAAGAAGCTCAGCACAAACTGAATCAACTGGCGGGCAACGCACAGGTGCCAGTGACGCATACCCTGGTTAGCAGCGGCGACCTTGCTGAAGAGATCACAGAATCGATTCAAAACATGGGAATTGATTTGGTTGTCGTTGGCCATCACCAAGACTTTTGGAGCTCGCTGCTCTCATCTACCAAGCAGCTGCTCAACAAAACACCGGTCGATCTGTTGATGGTGCCGATCCGCGACTAATCTCTGACGTCACACAGGGCGATGAAGGCGGTCACTCCGCCTTCTTTTTGACCTTATTGCACTGTGTTCAGCGAACCAATTGCGTCCCCGCGATGAAACGGTACACTGCCTTTTTATTTACAATATCGAAGGAACCGAGTCATGGGGTATCTTAGCGGGGTCACACTGCTGTGGGCCTTTTCATTTAGTTTGATTGGGGTGTATCTCGCCGGCCAAGTGGACAGTTATTTCGCGGTCATGATGCGCATTGTACTCGCCGGGCTGGTATTTTTACCCTTCTTGCGTCCTCGCCAAGTAAGACCGGCCTTTGCCGCTCAACTGATGCTGGTCGGGGCATGTCAGCTCGGCATCATGTACTGCTTCTTCTATCAGTCTTTCCTATTCTTGTCCGTGCCAGAGGTGCTGCTGTTTACCGTCTTTACCCCGCTTTACGTCACCTTGATTTACGATGCCTTGAAGCGTCAGTTTAGCGCGTGGTATCTGGTCACCGCCGCGATAGCGGTGCTCGGCGCCGTGGTGATCCGCTACGCCACCGTCAATCCAGACTTTCTGGTCGGCTTTTTGGTGGTACAAGGTGCGAACCTTTGCTTTGCGATTGGCCAAGTCGGTTACAAATACCTGATTGAGAAGGAGCAAACGCCCCTTCCCCAACATGCGGTCTTCGGTTGGTTTTATCTTGGCGCCTTAGTGGTGGGCGTGCTGGCTTTCGCACTGTTGGGCAATAGCGACAAACTGCCTGCTACGCCAACCCAGTGGGGTGTATTAATTTATCTAGGCACTATCGCGTCAGGGCTGGGCTATTTCTTTTGGAATAAGGGCGCTACGCTGGTCAACTCGGGGGCACTCGCGGTGATGAACAATGCGCTGATCCCAGCCGGGATTGTAGTGAACGTGCTGATTTGGAACCGCGATGCGGATCTTCTGCCGCTACTCAGCGGTGGGATACTGATTTTAGCCGCGCTGTGGTTTAACCAAACTTGGGTAAAGCGCCGCGTCGAGGCCCAGCGGGGTGCCGCCCAGCGGGGTGCCGCCCAGCAGTAGGTGGGCCCTCCAAAGACCTCAGTCTCCCAAGTACAAAACAGGCAGGGAAAGCCCTGCCTGTTTACTTAGCCGATAAAGAAGGCTCGATCAGATAAAGGCAAAGGCGTCTGAGTAGAGATGATCACGACTCACACCGCGTTCTTTGCAGAACATGTCGCGTGCGACACCTGCCATTTCAAAACGGCCCGCGATATAAATGTCATAAGCGCCAAGGCTGACAAAATCTTCCATCACCGCTTCTAACACATTGCCTACTTTGCCGCGCCACTCGCCTTCAGCTTGCTCCACGACAGGCATAAAGGTAATGTGCGGATGCTGTTCCGCCAATGCTTGCATCTCGTCATGGGCATAAAGCTGACAAGGGGTACGGGCGCCCCAATAAATAAAGATCGGCGACTGTATCTTATGGCTAATACAGTGATCGACCATGCTGCGCACGTAAGAAAAACCGGTCCCGCCAGCAATCAGTAGCAAGGGACGATCGCTCTCACGCAGCCAAGCATCACCGGCAGGCTCAGTAATTTCAAAGCCCGCTTCACCGCTTTCTAGTACGGCTTTGGCTTTCTCAACCACTTCTAACGCAAACGGATTCTCGTCCGCCGCACCAACGTGCAGCTCGAGTTCACCGCCATTTTGACGACAAGGGCTGCTTGCCAGCGAAAACGGGCGTTTATCTTTTTCGCCCATCACCGCCATCACGTATTGCCCTGGCTGGTAGCGCACCGCTTGCTGCGGTTTCAGGACAATGCGGTAGGTGTGACACGCCAACGGCTCAACGGCTGTCACTTCACATAGTATCGACATTCTGTTCCTCTGTTCGTTTTGCTACAGCCGATGAGGTTATAAGAGGCGGCATCACTACCGCCTTGGGCTGTGTTTTTTATCGTTACGGTGAATGCTAGCGCATTCCAATAGGATTAGTCTAAGATCCCTAATTCATCCCAAATCGCGTCGATGCGCGCAACCACGTCTGGGTCTTTAGCAATGGGCGTGCCCCACTCGCGATCGGTTTCCCCTTGCCATTTGTTGGTAGCATCGAGGCCCATTTTCGAACCCAGCCCCACCACAGGCGAGGCAAAGTCGAGCGAGTCGATAGGGGTGTTTTCCACCATCACGGTATCGCGCGCGGGATCCATACGCGTGGTGATCGCCCAAATGACGTCATTCCAATCACGTGCGTTGACGTCATCGTCACACACTATCACAAACTTGGTGTACATAAACTGACGTAAGAACGACCACACGCCCATCATCACCCGCTTGGCATGACCGGGGTATTGTTTTTTCATGGTTACCACCGCCATGCGATACGAGCATCCTTCAGGCGGTAGGTAGAAATCGACAATCTCTGGGAACTGCTTTTGCAAAATCGGCACAAACACTTCGTTAAGTGCCACGCCTAAAACGGCAGGTTCATCCGGTGGACGCCCCGTGTAGGTGCTATGGTAAATCGGTTTTTTGCGCATGGTCAGATGCGTCACAGTGAACACATGGTGACGCTCAACCTCATTGTAATAACCGGTATGATCGCCATACGGCCCTTCATCCGCGTATTCATTGGGGTCGATATAACCTTCCATCACGATTTCCGCACTGGCCGGTACATCCAAATCGTTGCTGATACACTTGGCCACTTCGGTTTTACTGCCGCGCAATAAGCCAGCAAACGCATACTCGGACAAAGTATCCGGCACCGGTGTCACTGCCCCGAGAATGGTGGCAGGGTCAGCGCCATAAGCCACGGTCACCGGAAATGGTTCATTAGGATGGGTTTGCATCCAATCGTGCAAATCTAACGCACCACCGCGATGGGCTAGCCAACGCATGATCACTTTATTTTTGCCAATCTTTTGCTGGCGGTAAATACCTAGGTTTTGCCGTTTTTTGTTGGGTCCGCGGGTAATGGTCAGTCCCCAAGTCAGCAAGGGTGCCACATCACCGGGCCAGCAACGCATCACCGGAATCTTATCCAGATCGACCTCATCGCCGCTCAGCACCACCTCTTGGCAACGCGGACGCCGTACGGTTTTCGCTGGCATGTTGAGCACTTGACGAAACACCGGCAGTTTATCGAGCGCATCTCGAAAGCCTTTGGGCGGCTCAGGTTCTTTCAAGTAGGCAAGCAGTTTACCCACCTCTCGCAGCTCAAGCACATCCTCACGCCCCATGCCCATCGCAACGCGTTTTGGGGTTCCAAAGAGGTTGGCAAGCACGGGCATCTCATAGCCAATGGGGTTTTCGAACAATAACGCCGGACCGCCCGCTCGCAGGGTACGGTCGCAAATCTCGGTGATCTCCTGATCAGGATCCACCGGTTGGGCGATGCGTTTGAGCTCGCCTTGGGCTTCAAGATAGTCGATAAAATCGCGCAGATCGGAAAATTTCATATCAGGCTCAACGGGTTAATAAACGCCTTAATGATACCAAGCAAACCGGTATCCGGATCGGTGAAGCGGTGACATTAGCGCGACGACAGCGCAGATGCAATGTGCTGACGGCCTAGCGGGCCCAACTCGGCTTGTAAGCCGGTTAGCCATTCCCCTTTACCCGCCTCGACGAGCAGTTGCGCTACCTGATCACCTTGGCGCAATGACAGCTGTGCCACGAGAAAATCAGCAACCGGCGCTGGCAACGGTGACAAGCTGGCAAGCTGGCGAATCGCGGTGGCACGCAAAGAGGGGTTTCTTGCCGCGGCCATCATTTGGCTTACCGAAAAGCTATCACTCACCTGCCCTTTCAGGGCATGTAAGGCCTCTAAGCTATACACATCCGTGCCTCGACGCCATAATCGCGCGTACAGTTCCGGATGCTGCGTTTTCTCGGCGAGCACCGCCAAGATTGCGTTGTCAGGCAGCCAGAGCAACCGTGGGTCATGCAGGTATTGATCGGCCAAATAGTCCAAACCATTGGCCTCATAGTCACCAATCATCGCTACCAAGGCATCACGGCGCCGCGCATAATCAGGGCCGTCAGGTTTCACCCAATCAGCAATCACCAGCTGGCGATAGCTTAATAGCATGCCGAGCTCCTGGGTCAGTTGCTCGTGCTGATACCGATTTAATTGCTGACGTGCCGCTGCCGCATAGTGGAAAGCGGGAGTGGTAACCCAATAGCCGTCTTGCTGATGACGTAACAAAAAATGCGGTTGCTGGTGACTAAGATCGCGCAAGAAAGTGCGCCAATCGGGGTTATCTAACCGTGTGGGTGTGGAAAGGAGTCGGAACAAAGTCGCCTCTTGGATCAACGGCGACAGGCTTTGTAGGTGAGCACGCAATCCGTCAATATCACCAGCCATTTGTCGCTGAAACGCGATCGCCATGGCTTGCTGGGTAGAAGGCGTCTCTAATAAGCCATCAATAAACGCCTGTGTCACGATTTGTCCGCTCGGCGTTGACGCCTCCGTGACCGCTGCGCGGCTGGGCATTGTGCCTACGACTAGGCATGCTATCAGCACTAACACGCGAAAACATCTTGCCATCCGTTGCAATCCTGTACCACTTGTAGCAATCCGGCTACATCCATGTCGGGTGAGACCATTGTGCGAAGTCAGCGTTCAATAGGCAATAAAAAAGCACTGCCCGCAGACAGTGCTTTTCACAATTACGATCCGGATCAGGAGTTTTGACGTCGCATGGCGTCAAAGAACTCATCATTGGTCTTCGACATGGCCAGCTTATCAATCAAGAATTCCATGCCTTCGATTTCCCCCATTGGGTGGACAATCTTACGCAGGATCCACATCTTCTGTAGTTCATCCGCTTTAGTCAGCAATTCTTCGCGACGGGTACCAGAGCGCGTGAAGTCAATGGCTGGGAAGACACGCTTCTCGGCAATCTTACGTGACAGGTGCAGTTCCATGTTACCTGTACCTTTAAATTCTTCGTAGATGACTTCGTCCATCTTCGAGCCTGTATCCACCAGCGCAGTCGCGATAATGGTCAAGCTACCACCTTCTTCCACGTTACGAGCCGCACCAAAGAAGCGCTTAGGACGGTGCAAGGCGTTGGCGTCGACACCACCGGTCAATACTTTACCGGAAGACGGTACAACTGTGTTGTAAGCACGCGCCAGACGAGTAATCGAGTCCAGCAGGATCACCACGTCTTTTTTGTGTTCGACCAAACGCTTGGCTTTTTCAATTACCATTTCGGCCACTTGTACGTGACGGCTTGCTGGCTCATCAAAGGTCGATGCCACCACTTCCCCTTTCACCAAGCGCTGCATCTCGGTCACTTCTTCCGGACGCTCATCGATCAACAGCACCATCAACTCACATTCTGGGTGGTTGTAAGCGATGCTTTGCGCGATGTTTTGCAGCAGCATGGTTTTACCCGCTTTTGGCGGCGCAACAATCAAACCACGTTGACCTTTACCAATTGGCGAGGCTAAGTCGAGCACACGGGCAGTGATGTCTTCTGTCGAGCCGTTTCCGCGCTCCATCACCATACGTTCGCTGGCGTGCAAAGGGGTTAAGTTTTCGAAGAGGATTTTACTGCGGGCGTTGTCTGGTTTGTCGCTGTTAACTTGGTTAACTTTCAATAGCGCGAAGTAGCGCTCGCCGTCTTTAGGGGGACGAATTTTACCCGCGATGGTATCGCCTGTGCGCAGGTTAAAGCGACGAATTTGGCTTGGCGACACATAGATGTCATCTGGGCCGGCCAAATACGAGCTATCTGCGCTACGCAGGAAGCCAAACCCGTCTTGAAGAATTTCCAGCACGCCATTGCCGAAAATGTCTTCACCGCTTTTTGCGTGCTGTTTGAGGATCGAGAAAATGATGTCCTGTTTACGCAAGCGAGCTAGGTTTTCGAGTCCCATGCTTTCGCCAAGCGCAACCAGCGTCGAGACGGGTTGAGTCTTCAGTTCGGTAAGATTCATAGTGGTGAGTGTCTTGTTTGTCAAAGTTGAGGTCTGAAATTAGTTAGCGTGTCGAGACCAGTGGCATGTTCGAGAGATGAACAGAAGTACAATTTCCGTGCAATAAGGTAGCACCAAAATGGGGTATCGTCTAGTTGACAGAAAAACGACCGCCACTGGGAGGCAGTGGCGGCCGTCTTAACATTATAGGTTAGCGTCAAGGAACTCTTTCAACTGAGTTTTTGACAATGCACCAACCTTAGTTGCTGCCACGCCGCCATCTTTAAATAGCAGCAATGTCGGGATACCACGGATGCCGAACTTAGGCGGTGTACCTGCGTTCTGGTCAATGTTCAGTTTTCCGATGGTGACTTTACCTTCGTACTCGTCAGCGATTTCGTCCAGAATCGGCGCGATCATTTTACATGGCCCACACCATTCTGCCCAAAAATCAACCAGTACAGGTCCTGCAGCATTTAAAACGTCTGCGTCAAAGCTGTCGTCGGTTAGCTGCAAAATTTTGTCGCTCATCTTCTACTCCAATACATGTTTTTGTTACTGGCTAAATTGCGACCAGTAAATAATGGCACTATTTGACTGGATTCGCTTCCGTATTGCAAGCCTAAGCTGATATTCTATCCGGATGAAAATGACGCATATCACAGAGCAGAAATTTGCCGAGCTCGGCTTGCACGCCGATGTTCTCAAGAGCTTGGAGGCCAAGGGGTTCACCCAATGTACGCCTATCCAAGCAAAGGCATTGCCGGTCCTGCTCACCGGCCAAGACATTGCAGGACAGGCGCAAACGGGGACAGGCAAAACCCTGGCGTTTCTGGCTGCAACGTTTCATCACTTGTTAACCACTGACGCACCAGCGTCACGGAAAACTAACCAACCACGGGCAATCATATTAGCTCCTACGCGCGAATTGGCCATTCAGATCTATAACGATGCGGAACCATTACTCGCGAATACCTCGATTACCGCAGGGCTTGCCTATGGTGGCGAAGGTTATGACAAACAGCAACAGACACTTGAACAAGGCGTTGATATTTTAATCGGCACCTGCGGCCGTATCATCGACTTCTACAAGAAGAAAGTGATTGATTTGCATGGCATTCAGGCGGTGGTGTTGGATGAAGCGGATCGCATGTTCGATTTAGGCTTTATCAAAGATATTCGCTTCTTGTTTAACCGTATGCCTGCGGCTAACAAGCGCTTGAACATGTTGTTTTCTGCCACCTTGTCTTATCGCGTTCAAGAACTGGCCTTCGAGCACATGACCAACCCAGAGCATGTGGTGATCGAGCCAGAACAAAAAACCGGCCATCGCATTAAAGAAGAGCTTTTCCAGCCTTCTAACAACGAAAAAATGCCGTTGCTGCAAACCTTGATCGAAGAAGACTGGCCGGAGCGTGCGATCATTTTTGCTAACACCAAGCATCGCTGCGAGTCAATTTGGGCCCACCTTGCGGCAGACGATCATCGCGTTGGTCTACTGACTGGTGACGTTCCGCAGAAAAAGCGGGTGAAAATCCTCGAGCAATTCACCAAAGGTGAGATTGATTTGTTGGTGGCCACTGATGTCGCCGCGCGCGGCTTGCATATTCCGCAAGTCACCCACGTGTTTAACTACGACTTGCCCGACGATGCCGAAGACTATGTCCACCGCATTGGTCGTACCGGTCGTGCTGGTGCCAGTGGCAGCTCTATCAGCTTTGCCTGTGAAGAATACGCCATCAATTTGCCCGCCATTGAGGAATACATTGAACACAGTATTCCGGTCAGCGAATTTGATCGCAGCGCACTGCTCACGGATTTACCGGCCCCGAAAAAGATAGCCAAACGTCAGGTGAACAGTCGTCGTAATACAGGCAAAAACAACAGCGGCAACAACCGCAACCGTCAACGTCGACGCCCACAAAAGTCGGCATAACATTCGGCAGTTATGAGGTAAGGTCGCGCCATGCGTCGTGATGGAACCACCGCTCACACATCGTCGCTTTATGCGGCGATTGATTTAGGCTCTAACAGCTTTCACATGCTGGTTGTGCGTCAAGTAGCTGGCAGTGTGCAAACACTGGCCAAAATTAAGCGCAAAGTCCGCTTAGCGGCGGGAATGAACGCACAACGTCAGCTCAGTGACGAAGCCATGCAGCGCGGCTGGGAATGCCTCGCGCTTTTCGCTGAACGCTTGCAAGACTTTGAAGCCGATCACATTCGGGTGGTGGCGACAGCCGCATTACGCCGAGCCTCGAACGCTGATGTGTTTCTCGCCAAAGCGAACCAGCTATTAGGCCACAACATCGAGATCATCTCTGGTGAAGAAGAAGCGCGCACCATCTACCAAGGGGTAGCACATACCTCGGGCGGCCCAGGAAAACGCTTGGTGGTGGATATTGGTGGGGCCAGCACCGAGCTGATCATTGGCCAACAATTTGAGCCTGCGCTATTGCAAAGCCTTAACATGGGCTGTGTGACCTTCCTTGAAGACTACTTTGCCGACCGTGTCCTCAATCAAGCGGCGTTCGATGCCGCAATTGCCGGAGCCAAAGCGGAATTAGCGCCTCATATGGCTGCCTATCGCGCCCTCGGATGGGATTGTTGCGTAGGCGCCAGCGGAACAGTGCAAGCCTTGCAAGAAATTATGGTGAMGCAAGGCATGGACGAAGTCATCACGCTGGAAAAACTCCATCGTCTACGCGACCAAGCCATTGCGTGCGGACAAATGGATGCCCTCGACATTGACGGCCTCACGCTTGAACGCGCCTTGGTTTTCCCAAGCGGGTTATCGATACTGATCGCCATTTTTGAATGCTTGGATGTCACCAGCATGACACTGGCTGGCGGCGCACTCCGTGAAGGTCTGGTGTATGAAATGATGACCGCAATGCGCCACAGCGATATACGTGCGCGCACCATCGCCAGTATTCAATCTCGCTATCAGCTCGATGAAGCGCATGGCATGACGGTGGCACAAACGGCGTTGGATTTGCTTCACCAATGTCCGCCTGACTGGGTGCCAGAGCCCCACGCCAGTAGCTTGCTTCATGCCGCAGCCTGTGTGCACGAAATTGGCTTAAGCATTGGCTTTAAACAAGACGGCGACCATGCGGCCTATTTGATCACCCATCTCGACTTACCCGGCTTTACGCGCGCTCAAAAGCAGCTGATTGCCACCTTGCTTCGCTACTATCGTGAGCAACTGGTTCGCATTGATGGCCAACATGCTTTGTCAGCGCAAAGTGCCAATCGCCTCCTGCGTTTGCTGCGTTTGGCGGTGATTTTGTGCCACCGCCGAGACAGCCGCGTACGGCCACTCAGTCGCCTTTGTGCAAACGGTGATGCGCTCACCTTAACCTTAGACACCACGTTGCTGGATACCAGCCCATTGCTGAGTGCCGAGCTGGAGCAGGAAGCCTTGCGTCAATCCAGCCTTGGTCAACCGCTGGTCGTGATCACCCACGCTGATGGCGGTGTCTAAATCGCACTTGCCCATCTCATGAGCACAAAAAAGCCCGCCTAGCGCGGGCTCTTACTTGGTCAATCGTCGCGTGACTACGCAGAAATACCACTGTGGCGCAGCAGCGCATCAGGGCTTGGCTCACGGCCACGGAAGCGAACAAACAACGCCATCGGCGCTTCGCTTCCCCCACGACTGAGGATATGGTTGAGGAAGTCTTCACCGGTTTCGCGATTAAAGATCCCCTCTTCTTCAAAGCGAGAATAGGCATCGCTCGACAGCACTTCAGCCCACTTGTAGCTGYAATAACCTGCGCTGTAGCCACCCGCAAAGATGTRCCCAAACGCATGCGGGAAGCGATTCCACTCCGGCGTGGGCACCACAGAAACCTGCTCACGTACGGCGTTAAGCGTTTCCATGATCCGTGGACCCACCTCGGGGTCAAATTGACTGAACAAGCTAAAGTCGAACAAGCTGAATTCGAGCTGGCGCAACATCGCCATCGCTGAATTGAAGTTTTTCGCCGCCAGCATCTTCTCTAGCATATCGTCCGGCAAGGCTTCTCCGGTTTGATAGTGGCCCGAGATAAAGCTCAGCGCCTCTTGCTCCCAGCACCAGTTCTCCAAAAACTGGCTCGGTAGCTCTACCGCATCCCAAGGCACACCGTTGATCCCCGAGACATCCGCCACTTCGACTTGTGTCAGCATGTGGTGAATGCCGTGACCGAATTCGTGGAACAGGGTTTCAACTTCGTCATGGGTAAACAGCGCAGGATCATCACCGACCGGTGGGTTGAAGTTACAGGTCAAGTACGCCACCGGCGTTTGTAACTCGCCATTTGTTTTACGGCGACGAACGCGACACTCATCCATCCATGCACCGCCACGCTTATTCTCACGTGCGTACAAGTCTAAATAGAAGCTCCCGCGCAGCGTGCCCTGACTGTCGTGAATGTCATAAAAACGCACATCTTTATGCCACGTATCGACACCTTGGCGTTCGGTTACCGTCATGCCAAACACACGCTTCATGACTTCAAACAGGCCACTTAGCACGCGCGATTCTGGGAAGTAAGGCCGTAGCGCTTCATCAGAAATCGCATAGCGCGCCTGCTTGAGTTTTTCGCTGTAGTAAGGGATATCCCAAGGCTCCAGCGTCTCCACCCCAAACTCTTGCTTGGCGTAAGCTTTTACTTCCGCGAACTCTCGCTCGCCTTGTGGACGGGCTTTGCTGACCAGCTCATTCAAAAAGCCCATCACCTGCTCGGGGCTCTCTGCCATTTTGGTCGCCAGCGACAGCTCGCTGTAGTTGTTAAWGCCCAACAAGCGCGCCAGTTCATATTTTAAACGTAGCGACTCATTCATCAGCTCGGTGTTGTCCCACTGGCCAGCTTGCGGTCCACGATCAGAGGCGCGCGTAGAGAAGGCTTCATACATTTCTTGACGTAAGGCTTGGTTATCGCAGTACATCATGACCGGTAAGTACGAAGGAATATCAAGGGTCAGTAAGTAACCTTGCTGAGATTTACTCTCAGCTTGCGCTTTCGCTGCGTTCAGCGCTGATTCGGGCAAGCCCGCTAACTCACTTTTATCACTCACCAGCTTGCTCCACCCCATAGTGGCATCCAGCACATTGTTGCTAAATGAAGAAGAAAGCTCCGACAAGCGTTTTTGAATTTCACCAAAACGGTGTTGTTGATCGGCAGGCAGCGCAATGCCAGACAGCTCGAAATCACGCAGCGCATCGGTGATGGCTTTTTGCTGGGCCGTATCGAGTGATGAAAAGTCCGCGCTATCTTTGATGGCTTTGTAGGCGTGATACAAACCTTTGTGCTGACCGCGCCACGTCGAATATTCCGACAACAGCGGCAGACAGCTTTCGTAGGCTTCACGTAGTGGTTTGCTGTTGACCACGGCGTTCATATGGCTTACTGGCGACCATAAACGGCTGAGGCGATCTTCGACTTCGGCGAGCGGCGCACAAACCGTCTCCCAACTTGGCGACGCTTGCTCAGCTGCCTGCTCGACCGCTTGGCGACAATCGGCAATCGCGGCGTCCACTGCCGGCTTAACATGCTCTGGATTGATCGCTGAAAATGGAGGTAAATCCTCAAATTGAAGTAGCGGGTTGGACATAATGCCTTCCTTTTTGCTGACGAGACGCCCGTGCTTCGCGCGTCTAAACGATAAGTGACCTCATGTATATGCCGTCTGTGAGAACGCTTTTCAATCCCTGCACTCCAACTTATACAGATTGCGACCGTTACAAAATGATTCTGAGACTGCCGCCACACCACAGGTTTGATAAGCTTACATTCACTCAACCTCAATGGTCAGCGCGGCGCCACTTTACAAGCGACCTGAAACGCGACAAGCTGACCACGAAACAAAAGCCAGAAGCACGCTCGTGCGTATAAGATGGAGAAAGACATGGCGAAGCATTTCGACTACATCYGTATCGGTGGCGGCAGCGGCGGTATTGCCTCTGCCAACCGTGCCGCGATGCACGGTGCCAAAGTCGCCCTGATTGAAGCAAAACACCTCGGTGGAACCTGTGTAAACGTGGGCTGTGTGCCCAAAAAAGTGATGTGGCATGGTGCGCAAGTTGCCGAAGCCCTCAATCTTTATGCCCCGGATTATGGGTTTGATGTTGAAGTGAAAGGCTTTGACTGGTCAACCTTGATCAATAACCGCGAAGCCTACATCGGCCGTATCCACAAAGCCTACGAAAACGTGTTGGGTAAAAACAACATTGATGTCATTCACGGCTTTGCGCGCTTTGTCGATAACAAAACCGTCGAGGTAGACGGCGAACACTACACCGCCGATCATATCTTGATTGCGGTTGGTGGCACCCCCACGATTCCGAACATTCCCGGTGCTGAACATGGCATCGACTCAGATGGTTTCTTTGCCCTCACCGAACAACCTAAGCGTGTCGCCGTAGTCGGTGCTGGCTATATTGCGGTTGAAATCGCAGGCGTACTGCATGCGCTAGGGTCCGATACCCACTTGTTTGTGCGCAAAGACCGTCCGCTGCGAAGCTTTGACCCCTTGGTGACTGACACCTTGGTCGAAGTGATGGAAAAAGAAGGCCCGACGCTGCATACCCAGTCGGTGCCTGTCTCTGTCACCAAAGAAAGCGACGGCAGCCTGACCCTTGCGTTCGAGAACGGCACCACGCATAACACAGACACACTGATCTGGGCGATTGGCCGCCATCCAACCACCGACAAGATCAATTTGGCCGCGACCGATGTACAAACCACCGCGAACGGCTACATCAAGGTAGATGCTTACCAAACCACCAGCGTGCCGGGCATATACTGTGTCGGTGACATTATGGATGGTGGCATTGAGCTCACCCCTGTGGCGGTAAAAGCAGGTCGTCTGCTCTCGGAGCGCCTATTCAATGGCCAGAGCGAGGCAAAAATGGACTATGACCTCGTCCCAACCGTGGTATTTAGCCATCCGCCAATCGGCACCATTGGCTTGACCGAGCCCGAAGCGCGCGCCAAATATGGGGATGACAATATCAAGGTCTACACCTCGACGTTTGCGGCAATGTATACGGCCGTCACCCAGCACCGCCAACCTTGTAAAATGAAACTGGTGTGTGCCGGTGACGATGAAAAAGTCGTGGGCCTTCACGGTATCGGCTTCACCGTCGATGAAATGATCCAAGGGTTTGCCGTGGCAATGAAAATGGGAGCGACAAAAGCAGATTTTGACAGTGTGGTCGCGATTCACCCGACCGGTTCAGAAGAGTTTGTTACCATGCGCTAAACCCGGTATCGGTAAGAGCAACGCCGAGCACTGTGCTCGGCGTTTTTATTTACTCCACTGCGCGCAAAAGCGTGCCAAGCCTTCTTTGATATCATCCAACAACACGGACGCGGCATCAGCATTATCCTGTTTTGCTGCCAGCTCCAAGGCTAACGCTTGTTGTTGCAGTTCAATCGCCGCTAGGTTACTGGCACTACCCTTTAGCTTGTGCGCTTCACGTGCCAAGTTAGCAAAATCTGCCGCTGCAATCTGTTGTGCCATGGCTGGAAGCTGCTCCTCAGTCTCTTCGACAAAGATGGTACAGGCTTCATCAAGCAAGGCTTGGCTATCCATCAACCGACTTAAGGCTTCCTCTTTGTMCCACACGCTTGCGTCGTGATCTGTCTTTCCGTGGCTGTCACTCATGCTCAATCCTTTTACTGAAAACGGTGATTCACCTACAAGCGACAAGGGCTTGTTGATTAGCTTGTCATCACCTTGTTTCTAATCGTTACTAAGCTTAAACGCCTGCGTCTAGCACATTGTAGATGTGGCAAAACTCAGGTCCAATCATGCTCGCTTTTCCCCCAATATCAATAATAGAAGTGAGTGCGAATCATGATGGATATGTTGCCTTGGTTAATCGTTTCTGGCCTGATCGTTTCCGTTATCACTGGTCTGTTGACCGTGTTGATGGTTAAAGGCCTCGATTAATCACCGCTGACTCCATGGGTAACCATGGAGTCTGTTCCTTTACCTTCAGGCTAGGCGTTTTTACTGGCTTTCGCCTTTTTCTTCTCTTTTTTGCTTTTTGCCGTCTTTTTGCCTTTTTTACCCTTTTTCAGGGCTTTTTTGGTTAGCTTTTCATCCTTGGCTTTTTTCTTCACCTTTTTCGTCACTGATTCAGACGATGCAGGCAAAGGCGTAGGCCGACACAGATAGCTTTTATCTCTGGCCACACGCGCACATTTGCTGCACGCCACGCAAGGCGGCGAGACAATCGTCGCGAGCAGCTCTAACTCAGCATCCACGTCTCCGCGACGCCACTTACACAGCGACTTAGCCACCTAATGATCCACCGTAAGTGCTGCATTGATATACATATCAAAGCGGTTTTTCTTTGTCGCAATGCTCGAATGAGGGGCTATGCCGGCTAACGGCTCAGCATAATCTGGGCGTTTGACCACCACACGACTGCGTGCCAGTGCCAGTGCGGGATCTAACAGGCTATCCGCATCTGTATCCGCCCCGACTAAGGATTGAAAGACACGCATTTCTTTTTTGACTAGCGCGGCCTTTTTCTTATGCGGATACATGGGGTCAAGATAAACCACATCTGGCCGCTGTAGCCCGGGTGTTTGCGCCATCTCGGTGAGAGCCTGCGCACTGCTTGCATGCAACAAGGTCATGCGTGCGCGCATCCAAGTACCAATTTCTGCATCTTGATAAGCGCGCTGCAGACCATCGTCCAACAGCGCTGCCACCACAGGATGACGTTCAATCAACTGCACCTCACAGCCAAGCGAGGCAAGAACAAACCCATCACGCCCAAGCCCTGCGGTGGCATCAAGGACACGCGGTGTCACGCCTTTATTTAATCCAACCGCTTTCGCGATCGCTTGGCCTTTGCCACCACCAAACTTACGGCGATGGCCGACCGCCCCGTCGACAAAATCAACGTAGACCGCCCCTAATTTAGGCTCATCTTGTTTGCGAAGCTCCAACCGTGTCTCTGTCATCACCAACGCAAACGGTGAATCATTCTCATGAGTGAGTGACCACTTACTTGTTAGCCTTTCAAATTCTTGTTGTTTCTCTGCGACATCACAGATAAGGGTCAGTTGCACGTTGGATCTCCACAGCCAATGATTGGCCGAGTATATCAGAGATGGATTTTTTCCTTCACGCTGTTCTGTGTCTCGGGCCAGCCTCTCACTTGCTGCTCCAGCGGCGCTGGTACACTAAAGTGATAGCCTTGTGCGTAATCGACCCCCAGTAAACGCAATTTCTCTAAAATCTCGCTATTTTCAACAAACTCAGCCACGGTTTTTTTGCCCATTTGCTTGGCAAGATCGTTAATGGCTTTCACCATCGCAAAATCGGTGTCGTCATTGGCAATGTCACGCACAAATTGGCCATCAATTTTCACGATATCGACCGGTAAACGCTTCAAGTAACCAAACGATGAAATGCCCGCACCAAAGTCATCCAGTGCAATAAAGCAGCCCAGCGCTTTAAGACGTGAGAATAAATCCATCGCACTGGTCATGTTACCGATGGCAGCCGTTTCGGTGATCTCTAAGCAGATACGTCGGCTGGGTATCACACTGTCTTTGATAGCTTGTACCAAAAATTGCACAAACTCCTTTTGCGCAATAGAGCGGCCGGATAGGTTAATCGACACCATACCCAGCTTATCAACGTGCTCGGGATGCGCGGCGAACCAGCCTAAGGTTTTCTTTACCACCACCGTATCGAGCTGATGCGCCATGTTGTAGCGCTCTGCGGCAGGAACAAACAGCCCAGGAGAGATCCAGGCTCCTTGCGCATCACGCATCCGAACCAAGACTTCCATATAGAGTTTGCGCTGGGGGGCGCCACTAGTATTCACAATACGCTGGGCATACACTTCAAAGCGATCTGCGGCAATGGCTTCATGAATATGGCTGACATAGGCCATTTCTTGCTCACGACGTTTAAGTTCTTCATCATCCGGATGATAAAGATGAAGTCGGTTTCGCCCCTCATCTTTGGCAGCATAGCAGGCTGTATCAGCTTGAGCATGCACTTGCTGCGGAGAGCCAGCGGTGCGGTCCAGTAAGCGGATACCCAATGAACACTCCAACCGCATCCGGCTGTCATGCCAAAAGAACTCACTTCGTGCCAAGGCAGCCAGCAATGATTTCCCCCAACTCACTGCACGGGTAGCATCGCAGTGATACACCAAAACACCAAACTCATCGCCCCCAAGCCTTGATAGTACCGCGCCAGAAGGTAAGTGATGACTTACAATCAGCGCCACTTGCTTTAAGGCTTCATCCCCGGCTTCATGGCCTGCGGTGTCATTGATGAGTTTAAATTGGTCCATATCGATATAGAACATCGCATGGCACTGATCATCTTCGCGGGCCTGAATTAAGGCATCGGCTAGCTTCTGTTCAAAATAGCTGCGGTTATAGAGACCGGTTAAGTAGTCATGATGCGCTTGGTACACCAGTTGGCTTTCCATCTCTCGATGCGCGGTGATGTCTTCGCCAACCACCAGTATCTGTGCCTGAGTGTGCATGGCACGAACCGTCTCTCGCACCCACAAGATCTGGCCTTTTTTCGAACGATAAGGGATCTCTCGGCGCCAAAGTTGCTCGTCATGGTCTTGGTCTTGTGGGCGGCGCACCATGCGGTGGGGCGGCTCATGCTGCTCGGCATACAATTCAGTGATTTTATGGCCAAGGAGGCTTGATTTGTTATAACCGAAAAGCTCCGCCGCATATTGGTTGATAGATTGGATCCGTGCTTGCTGATCGACGGTCAGTAAGATCACCGGTTGCTGTTCGTAAAGCATCCGGTATTCAATTTCACTGCGTTGCAGTTTCTCCTCGGTGTGCTTACGTTGGGTAATATCGCGCGCTTCAAACAGAATACGGGGTTGGCCTGATTCACCGGGAAAGCTTTTGACCGCCACATCCAAGATCACTTCGCGGTGCGCCTCACTCAAACACAGTTCAAAACGCCGGGGCTGGGTCGTTTCAGTTAACTTTAGGTGCGACTCTAGGCGTGCAGGGTTACGCCATATCGGCCAAAACCAGAGCGGCCTTGCCTGATATTGGCGAGTTACATCAACCAGTTGATTAAAACTGGAATTGCCCGACAGCAGAATCCCGTTACCATCAAGCAAGGCGATAAACTGATTACTCTGGTCGAACACCCCTTTGAGCATGGCGCGGTGACGCATTAATGCCGACTCACTACGACGCAGCTGGCGCACATTGGCCCATAGCATGACAATGATGCTACCCAACACCAACACAGACAAAGACACCGCTTGTACGGTAATTTTATGGGCCTGCCATAACGATTGCGGACGATTAGTGATCACCGCTGAACGTAGATCGCTAATGTCCAGATCCCACCGTTTGACCAAAGGGTAATCAAACATGGTGACATTAGTGCTGTCGCGCTCAGCGGGCAGCTCACCCGCCAGCACTTTCAGTAGCAACTCACCTTGGGTCTTACCCTGTTCAACCCCATCAATCACCACACCGCCAATCACCCCGTGGCCGAGCATAAAGCTCATCGCCCCGTATACAGGAACGGGTGCTTCACCCACAATGGTTTCGAGGTATTCTTGACGGGTCATAAAGCCGCCTTGGTTGTCGCGAAAGTAAGAAAGATAAAAGACGCCTTCACCCTCATGCATCGCTTGGATACGGTCATGCAGTGCCTGAAACGATAAGTCTGATAGGCGAACCACTTCGAGACCCGACAAATCACTGTGCGCCAGCTGCGCTTGCACCACATTCCAGTACTGACGACTTGAAAAGGTGTTATCCAGCAATAGGTAAACACGTTCTAAATCAGGATGGAGACGTTTCATCAACGCCAAATTGCGGGGTAAGTCGACTTCTTCTTTCACCCCAGTCACACGCGGTAGCAGCGGGTAATGCTGGCGGCCAAAGTTATTCAGCCCGGCGTACACCACCGGCGTGTCTCCTACGTAGTCGTGGAGCTCGTGCATCAACCATAGGGCTGCGTTGTCCGTGGTTAAAATGGCATCGAAACGCTGGCTGGCGAGTTTTTGGATGTAGAGTTTTTTCAGCTGTTCACGATAGGCTTCTGATTGGTAACGCTTACTTTCTAAGTAAGTATGCTGAAAGTCGATATCGTGCCCTTGGGTTGCCGTATTTAATCCTTCAACCAACGCTTGGTTCCAAAAGAACCCGGGATGATAGGAGTGCACGACCAAGACTTGTTGTTGAGCTGCACTCACGGCGCAGGTACACATCAGTATTAACACGCCAAAAAGGTATTTGATCCCCACGCCCACTTCCTGTTGGTTTATTGGTATCTTCATAGACAACGCGATACCCTACATTAGATGCTCAATTGACTGTCAAGCAACTGAGACAGCGGAAAACATGGCTTAGCTACAACTACAAGACGACAACAATGAACGATTTACCCAAACTGGATGATCTCGATCGTCGTATTCTGTCCACACTCCTCGACGATGCGCGCGTGCCTTACGCGGAAATGGCCAAGCAGTTTCAAGTGAGCCCCGCGACAGTTCACGTGCGCGTGGAGAAAATGAAAGCAGCTGGCATTATCGAAGGTACCGAAATATTGGTGAACACCAAAAAGCTTGGCTACGACGTGTGCTGCTTTATTGGCATCAACCTCAAAGCCGCGCGGGACTATCACTCTGCGCTCGATAAGCTGAATCAGCTTGATGAGGTCGTTGAGGCTTACTATACCACCGGCGCCTATAACATCTTTGTGAAGTTGATGTGCCGCTCCATTGAAGAGTTACAGTTTGTGCTGATTGACAAGCTACAAGCCATCGATGAAGTCCAATCCACCGAAACGCTGATCTCACTACAGAACCCCATCAACCGCAACGTAATCCCCTARTTTTTGCGTGGTGATACGCTTTATCCCTGTATCTATCATGACGCAACCGCCATACAACCAAAAACGCCCTGACCAAATAGCCAGGGCGTGGTTGATCGCGCGTTCGTTTTAACCCACGGTTTCTTCAGGGCGTGGCGGCAGCGGCGCACCTGCATCTTCAGCAAGCCACTCGGCAACTTGTTTAGCAAAGTAAGTCAAAATGCCGTCTGCACCCGCACGCTTGAAGCACAAGAGTGATTCCATCACTGTCTCGCGCTCTTTTAACCAGCCATTATCGATCGCCGCTTTGTGCATGGCGTACTCACCAGAGACTTGGTAAGCAAAGGTTGGCACTTTGAGTTCACTTTTCACCCGGCGCACCACATCCAAATACGGCATCCCCGGCTTAACCATGACGGTATCTGCACCTTCAGCAATATCCATCGCTACTTCATGCAGCGCTTCGTCACTGTTGGCCGGATCCATTTGGTAATTGGCTTTATTGCCCCCTTTCAGGTTCGCCGCAGAACCTAACGCATCGCGGAACGGGCCATAATAGTTAGAGGCATACTTGGCGGAGTACGCCATGATTTGGGTATTGATGTGGCCGTTTTTCTCTAGTGCGTCTCGAATACGACCGATGCGCCCATCCATCATGTCTGACGGCGCAACAATATCCACACCCGCCTCGGCGTGTGACAAAGCTTGTTTGATCAGCACTTCGGTGGTGGGCTCGTTCATCACATAGCCGTCGTCATCAATGATCCCGTCTTGGCCGTGGATGGTGTAAGGGTCCAACGCCACATCGGTGATCACACCCATTTGTGGCACGTGCTCTTTGAGCAAGCGGACCGCGCGTGGCACCAGCCCTTCGGGGTTAAAGGCTTCAGAGGCACAGGCGGTTTTAAATTCCTTCGGGATCACCGGGAATAGTGCAATCGCCGGCACGCCTAGCTTGGCCAAGTAATCCGCTTCATACAACAGCAGGTCAATCGACATCCGCTCAATACCGGGCATCGACTCCACCGGCTCACGACGATTTTTGCCCATCAAAATGAAAACAGGGTAAATCAAATCGCTCGCGGACAATGAATGTTCCGCCACCATACGGCGGCTAAAGTCAGTTTTGCGTGTACGACGCAGGCGTCGAGCAGGAAAGGCGCCTTGAATGGATACGSYCACKGTATCCTCCTTWATGTTGCAGACCTGGGCTTTGGGGCAGATGACTGCCTCACTGGGTTGTTCACCCCGTCACTGAATCGAAAAACAGCGCAGGGTGTTTTTTGTTGTACAGTCAATAACATGTTCGACAGACTGTTGGCGAAGTCGTGCTACAGTTTGTGCGATATGGGGCAAATATTTAGGCTCATTACGGCTGCTTTTCGGCCGAGGGCGTATATCACGGGGCTGCAAATACGGCGCGTCGGTTTCTATCATCAGCCTATCATCTGGGATCCAGCCAACTTGCTGCTGCAAGGCTTGTCCACGACGCTCATCACACACCCATCCAGTGACGCCGATGTATAACCCAGCGTCCAAACACTCACGCAATGCGCGATCATCGCCGGTAAAGCAATGCAGCACCGCCGCAGGCAGTTTATCGAGCCAAGGGCGTAAAATCGCGAACCAGCGATCGTGCGCATCACGACAGTGCATAAATACAGGCATCGACAGCTCAGCCGCCAGCGCAAGCTGCGCATCAAAGACCGCTTCTTGTTGCGGCCGTGGCGAGAAATCCCGATTAAAATCGAGCCCACACTCACCGATCGCCACTACCTCGGCGCGCTGCGCTAACTGCCGGATAACGAATAAATCCGCGGGGTCGACAGACTTGGCATCATGCGGATGGACGCCAGCGGTGGCATAGGCAAACGCCGGATAATGGGTGGCGAGATCCGCCGCTGCTTGGCTTTCTTCCAGATTAGTGCCGGTCAGCAGCATACCGGTAACGCCCGCTTGCTGCGCGCTCGCAACCACCGCGTCTCTGTCCTTATCAAACCGCGCACTGGTCAGGTTCACGCCAATATCGATCATTCACTGGCCTCTTGTGATTCCGATGATGCACGTGGCACGTAAAAGCGCGATAGCAACACGCCCAATTCGAACAATAAACACATGGGAATCGCGAGCAAGGTTTGCGAAATCATATCCGGTGGCGTCAGCATCATACCGACGACGAACGCGGCGACGATAACGTATGGGCGTTTTTGACGCAGGCTTTGTGCACTGGTCGCGCCGGTCCAAACCAGCAAAATAATGGCGATGGGAATTTCAAACGCGATTCCAAACGCCAAAAACAGTGCCAAGATAAAGTCGAGGTAACTGGCAATATCGGTTGCCACTTGCACCCCCTCGGGCGCTATCGAGGTGAAAAAACCAAACACCAATGGCAGCACCACCCAGTACGCAAACGCGACCCCCGCGTAGAAAAGCAACGAACTCGATACCAATAACGGCAATACCAACCGCTGTTCATGCTTATATAAACCGGGAGCCACAAACGCCCAAATTTGGTACAAAATCACTGGTACGGCCACGAACACCGATATCACTAACGTCAGCTTTATCGGCGTGAAAAACGGTGATGCCACATCCGTGGCGATCATGCTCGCGCCTTCTGGCAGCTTATCAATCAGCGGCTGTGCCACCACGCTGTATATATCGTTAGCAAAATAAACCAAGCCAATAAAGACGACGAGAATCGCAATGATCGCTCGCAACAAGCGGTTGCGCAGCTCCATCAAATGGCTAATTAGCGGTTGGGTATCATTTACGGAGGACATAGTAGCCTTGCTCGTTTATCGCTTATCGGTCGGCGACGGCTCTGAAGACGGTGCCTCAGGGCGCGGTGTCTCTGTCGACGATGCATAAGGGCGTTGGACATCCGCAGCATGCTGACGCAAGGTATCCACCGATTGCTGCAGCTCAGGGTCAAGGTCTTTCATGCCAGCCTGCTCGGCTTTGCGTAAGTTGTCTTGCAGCTCTTTAATTTTAAGCTCTTGCTCGAGCTCGTCTCGGACAGAGCCCGCCATACGCTTCGCTGCCCCCACCCAACGCGACACATTCCGTATCGCGACGGGCAGTCTCTCTGGGCCCAGTACCACTAAGCCAATCACGGCGATCAGCACAAGTTCCCAGAAACCTATATCAAACACGGTTATACCTGCTCTTTATCTTTACGTGCTTGCTCGTTTGTTGACGTCTCAGCCCCAGTATCATCGAGGGTCTTTTGCTGGAAGTCTGCGTCTTTGCCTTTTTGGCTGTCTTCGTCATCGTTCATGGCTTTTTTAAAGCCTTTCACCGCTGAGCCTAAATCGCCGCCCATGTTACGAAGCTTTTTCGTGCCAAATAGCAATACCACAATCACTGCGATAATCAGCAACTGCCAAATACTAATTCCACCCATACTGGTTCCCTTCCACGTGTTGGTTTACATCAATTGAGCGCAGCAGTGTAGCTGCTATTTATTACAGGTTTTATTACAAAGTCGCCAACCCCACAACCAAAAAATCACCGCGCCGCCGGCTGCGACCGAAGGTAAGACCTCTACCTGATTGGCAAACAGTATGGTTGCTGTCAGTAGCAAGGTGGCGCCAATACCGAGCATGTAGGTGGCGCGTGAATGACGTTGCCGTGTTTGCAAATAACCATGATAGTAAGCATCGAGCCGTTGGTTAATTTGTCGCCCTTGACGCAATCCGTCATACACCAGCTCTGGGATCTCGGGTAGCTTCTCAGCCCAAAATGGCGCTTTCTCTTTGACCGCCGCCCACACCGCTTGTGGCCCTACTTGCTGTTTCATCCACGACTCTAAAAACGGCTTAGCCGTGGTCCAGAGATCCAACTGCGGGTAGAGCTGACGCCCCAGTCCTTCAATGTAGAGCAAGGTTTTTTGTAACAGTACCAGCTGTGGCTGCACTTCCATATTAAAACGTCGCGCGGTGTTAAATAGGTTCAATAAAACGTTACCGAACGAGATTTCGCACAGCGGTTTTTCGAAAATGGGCTCACACACGGTGCGGATGGCAAATTCAAAATCATCCACATTAGTGTCATGCGGCACCCAGCCAGAATCGACGTGCAACTCAGCGACTTTGCGATAATCACGGTTAAAGAACGCGATAAAGTTTTCTGCTAAATAGCGTTTATCGTCGCGATTTAAGGTACCGACAATCCCGCAATCGAGCCCAATCCACTGCGGGTCATGCGGGTGTTCGTAGGAAACAAACACGTTGCCCGGGTGCATGTCCGCATGGAAAAAGCTGTCTCGGAATACTTGGGTAAAGAAGACCTCAACCCCACGCTCGGCCAGCAATTTCATGTCAGTGCCATTGGCCTCCAGCGCCTCGATATCCGACACTTGAATGCCATAGATACGCTCAG
This sequence comes from Salinivibrio sp. PR919, assembly GCF_001995355.1. Classification (NCBI taxonomy): domain Bacteria; kingdom Pseudomonadati; phylum Pseudomonadota; class Gammaproteobacteria; order Vibrionales; family Vibrionaceae; genus Salinivibrio; species Salinivibrio sp. PR919. The sequence goes on from NZ_MUFL01000016.1 coordinate 35,801, forward strand.
ACACCATTACGTCTTTGCGGCWGTAGTCACTGAATACTTCGGGCACATACAGCGCGGGGTCGTTTTCAAAGTTGCGGCGCAGCTGAATGGTGTTGGCCGCTTCGCGCATTAAGTCCAGTTCATCAAGCAAGGTTTTTTCATACTCGCGGATCACTTCGACCGGTTTTAACCGGCGGGCATCGGGCAGAAAACGCGCCACCAGCCGTGCCACGCGATACATCAAGCGCAAGTCAGCTTGAATAACCGGCAAGATATCGGGACGGATCACCTTCAGCACCACTTCACGCCCATTCGATTTTAAGGTGGCAGTATGCACTTGCGCGATCGACGCGGAGGCGAGCGGGTTAGGATCAAAGTCGCTGAACCAAGTCTCTAATGGCCCACCCAGCGAGGCTTCGATTTGCGCCTTAGCTTTGTGGCCATCAAACGGCGCGACTTTATCTTGTAGCTGAGCCAACTCGTTGGCGATATCGGCGGGAAAAAGATCACGGCGCGTCGACATCATCTGGCCAAGCTTCACCCACACCGGGCCCAAGCTTTGCAGCGCCAAACGCAGTCGCTCACCCACCGGCTTATCGGGGTGCTGGTTTTTCAACCAAAATAAAGACTGCCGCCCCAAGTGTGCTAAGCGGGTAATTGGCTGCTTAGGCAACAAGGCGTCTAACCCATAAAGCAGCAGGGTGCGAATAATAAAATATAAACGACGAATTTCACTGAGCGTCATTAGGACTCCATCCGTTCAGCCAACTGCTTAAAACGTGCCTCAAGTCTGGCAACATCACTGCGGATCTCATCGACCTGATCCGAAAAATAGGCCACTTCCAATGGCCCCGGAGCCACGCACCATTCTTCGGTTAATACCTCGCCAAGGTAGCGTTGCTGACGCGAGGCGAGTTGGTTCGCTTGCTGCCAGCGCTTTTGGGCGTGACTCACCACAGTATGTGCCATCACATCCCCCATATAGGGCGAGAGCCACTCGGCAATATCAAACTGCAATCCGCTGAGCAGTTGCGAGAATTGCTGTGCGACATCGATATCGCCATCAAGGGTCAGCTGATCGGCTTTGATCAGCGCGGTAATATTGGCCTTTTGTTGCAGTTTAGGCAGCGCGGCAAGCGAGAGAGAGAGTGCACAGTCAGGCTGTGCTTCGTAGTGGCTGAGCACATCCACACGTTGGCTGAACGCGAAGACAAATTGCTTATTCCACTCTTGCAAAGAAACGCGAATCGTACGGCCTTTGAGGCGCGCCAAACGGCGCTGGCTATCAGCATCGCGTGTGATCACGCCATTTAATGCTGTCTCCAAGGCGGCACACACGAGAGAATCAAAGGCCATACTGGCTCCTTAGAATTTAAATCCGCGGTGCAGGGCGACAATGCCACCGGTCAGGTTGTGGTAGCTGGTTTGTTCAAACCCGGCTTGTTCCATCATTCCTTTTAATGTTTCTTGATCAGGGTGCATGCGAATCGACTCGGCCAAGTAGCGGTAGCTATCTGGATCGTTGACAATAAGCTGGCCCATTTTCGGCAAGACATGGAATGAGTAGGCGTCATACACTTTGGAAAGCGGCGCAACGACTGGTTTAGAGAATTCCAATACCAACAGACGTCCCCCCGGTTTGAGCACACGGAACATCGAACGCAAGGCCGCATCTTTATCGGTGACATTACGCAGGCCAAACGCGATGGTGATGCAATCAAAGTGATCATCGGGAAATGGCAACGCTTCTGCGTTCGCTTGTACGTAACTGACATTGCCCACAATGCCTTTATCACGCAGTTTGTCACGGCCCACTTTCAACATGGAGTTATTGATATCGGCGAGTACCACTTCACCGCTCTCGCCGACCAGACGCGAGAATTTGGCGGTCAGATCGCCCGTTCCGCCGGCTAAGTCGAGGACTTTCTGCCCTGCGCGCACGCCACTGCAGTCAATGGTAAAACGCTTCCATATCCGATGGATGCCCATCGACATGACGTCGTTCATCAGATCATATTTTGCGGCCACCGAGTGAAATACATTGGCTACCATGCTTTCTTTTTCTTGGCGTTTAACTTGCTGAAAGCCAAAGTCGATGGTCTCTTGGTCCTGATGCGTTTGTTTATCTGTCATGTTAATCCCCTAACGTGTTGGACCTAGTTTACTTTATCGCCCATCCGGACTCCAAGCGCGGGACCAAGTTTCTTCTATTTGTTCACAGACGAGATGTCAGACACCGGATCGTCTTCGTCTGCGCCTTGGGGAGAAAAAGAAGTTAATGCCGCATTCGCAAGTGCTGGACTGATATCGCGCTTTACCTCGACGCCAAGGGCTTTAAAGCCCTCGGCTTGGCGAAGAATATTGCCTCGACCTTGGCTGAGCTTATTCATCGCGCCATGATAACTGTCGTTCGCTTTACCCAATGCGCTCCCCAACCCTTCCATGTCGCTGACAAATAAACGCACCTTGTCGTAGAGCTTACTGGCTTTCTCTGCAATCTGTTTGGCGTTCTGGTTTTGGTATTCGTAGCGCCAAAGGTTATTGATGGTACGTAACGCCACCAGCAAGGTGGTGGGGCTGACTAACATAATATTGTTATCCATCGCCTCACGAATCAGACTCGGATCGGCTTCAATGGCAATTTGGAAGGCAGGCTCCACAGGGATAAACATCAACACATAATCCAGCGTCTTCACGCCATGCAATTGGTGATAGTCTTTGCGTCCAAGGCCACGGATGTGGGCACGGATCGCTTGCACATGCTCTTTCAAAGCCGCATCTTGCTCAACAATGGACTCCGCATTGTAATAACGCTCGTAGGCCACCAATGCCATCTTGGCATCTATCACCACATCTTTGTCTTGCGGCAGTTTGACAATCACGTCTGGTTGATAGCGTTTGCCTTGCTCATTCTCAAGGTTCACTTGAGTATGGTATTCGTGTCCTTCACGCAAGCCAGATTCTTCTAACACACGCGCCAATACCACTTCGCCCCAGTTGCCTTGCTGTTTGTTATCCCCTTTAAGGGCTTGGGTCAGGTTATGGGCTTCGCGGGTCATATCTGCGTTTAATTGCTGCAGATTTTTGATTTCATGAATCAGGGTATGACGCTCTTTGGCTTGTTCGCCAAAACTGTCAGTCACTTGCTTTTTAAACCCTTCCAGTTGCGATTTCAGCGGCCCGAGTAAAGTCTCGAGACTCATTTTGTTTTGCTCATCGACGGAGTGGACTTTTTGTTCAAACACTTGATTGGCAAGCTGCTCAAATTGGGCGCGTAAGCGTTCTTCTGCATTTTCGAGCAACGCTTGTTTTTCTTGTGCAGCGTGTAATTGTTGTTCTGCGCTCGCTTTCACTTCACGAAGCTCAGCCAGTAATTCGGCCTTTTCATCCCGCAAGCTATCAAGTTTTTGCTCCAAACTTTGGTTATGTTGCCGCAGCTGCTCCAACTGTCGCAATTTTTCAGCTGCCGACGTGAGCTTGCCGTAATAGTGGCGTAGCTCTTGGCTTAAGCGGTCGCGCTCAACATCTAGGTTATCCAGCTCTTGCTGTTGATGTGCCTGTTGTTGTTGCCAGTGTTCGCGTTGTGCCTCAAAGGCTATTTGCTGCTGATCTTGCTGCGCCTGATACCAATGTTGGTATTGCGCGAGCACGCGTCGATGCACCGCATAACCGAGCACACAGGTACCGCCCGCCCCGAGTAAAAACGCAATAAAATGCAATGAGGTTAACGACAAGCCATCCAGCATAGCGAGGTCTCTATTTTACAGTCAGTTATGTCAGCAAAGGCTAATCGCACACTGGATAAATGTCCAGTCTATCTCAGAGACATGGGATCCCGTAGACTGCCTAAAAACACTGGCATAATCGCAAGGACGCAGCATGCATGATGAGCGCAAGGCGCTGATATTCGCCCTATCAGCCGTCTTACTTTGGTCGACCGTCGCCACCGCATTTAAGATAACGCTACGCTATATGTCGCCCATACAGATGCTGGCCGCCGCCAGTGTCGTCTCTGTGGTGATCCTACTCGCCATTGCTACGCTCCAAGGCAAATTGGGCGCCATCTGGCCAACCTTTCGCGCGCGACCGGGTTACTACCTTGTATTAGGACTCGTCAATCCACTGATTTATTACTTAGTCCTATTTAAGGCGTACGATCTATTACCTGCCTCATTAGCGCAGCCTTTAAATTACAGCTGGGCCATTACCTTAACGTTGATGGCAGCGCTTTTCTTAGGGCAGACGATTCGTCGTCAAGATTGGATTGCTGCGGCATTGGGGTATTTCGGCGTGGTAATTATTGCCACCAAGGGACAACTATTTTCGCTGCAATTTGATAGCCCATTGGGGATTGGGTTGGCATTATTATCGACACTACTATGGGCAGGCTACTGGATATTAAATACTAAAAACGCTGCCGATCCAGTGGTCGGGATATTATTAAGCTTTGTCCTTTCGCTACCCATTTCTCTTACTTTGGCGGGGCTAACCGCATCGTGGCAAGGCATTCCATGGCAAGGGTGGCTCGCCGTGAGTTACGTCGGTCTGTTTGAAATGGGCGTGACATTTATGCTGTGGCTGAGCGCGATGAAATATACTCAGAATACCTCTCGGATCAGTAATCTGATATTTATATCACCGTTTATTTCACTGCTATTACTCGCCACCATTATTGGTGAGACCATTCATCTAAGCACTTTAATTGGTTTGATGTGTATTGTGGTGGGATTATTAATTCAACAGCGCACAGGCAAGCGTGACAAACCGTCCGCTGCCAGTGCGTCGTCATAGTCATTCATGTAAAGCTCAGTGGCGTCACCTTATGGGCGCCACAATCACACAGTGTGGACTAGGGGTTAGCCAACTTTACGCTGTGTCATGTACTGATAGAGCTCGTCAGCAGAGAGACCATCTTGCAGTAAGCCTTGGGTGATTTCTTCAATGCGCTCAGAACGGCGCTCTTCAATCACAGAATTAAATTGGTAAACCAGTTCACGCAAGTATTTCAGTGGCACTTGACGTGCAGCACTGCGTACACGCTCTTCACTTTGGCTACCTAATTCTTGCAGTAATTTGCCAAACATGATTTTTTCTGGCGATTCCTCAAGTTGTTCGAGGACGCGCGCCATTTCGATTGTCGATAATGACATAGTGTGTAACTGACCTTTGAGATAAAAACGAAAAGGAATGAGCGTTAATTCGATTTGCTTAGTAAATATACTCCGAACCACGCACTTTTAGCAAAATAAAAAAACGCTGGCCGAAGCCAGCGAAAAGGGATGATGGGTTGTCGAGACCCCTGCGTTTTGCACGTCTTATTATACTTTGCCAWCTGAGACGTTGTTTTTATTGATTTTCTTACTGTTTTACCGTTGCTGCATGCCATTGCTTCCCAACTGGGGACCACAAAATCACGAGGCCAGGCAACAAGAGCCACATATGTACGGTCATCAGATCGCTGGCCGATAACCCCAAGCGCTGGGTTAAACTGACCAAAAGCCCTGCACCACTCATTTGGAACAATCCCAGCAAGGCTGCCGCTGTGCCAGCACGGTCAGAAAATGGGGCTAAAGCGGCGCCGGCTGACGCGCCTAACACCCAAGCAAAGCCAAATGACGAGGTAAAAATCGGCAACATAAAGGCCCAAGGCGTCGCAATAGAGCTTAATGCCAGCATCAGCCCACCCGAGCCGACCAGCATCATCAAGCCAATATTGAGCGCACGGCGGCTACCAAATTTTTGCATATAGCGTGGTGCTAGCATCGCCGCGGCAATGTTTAATGCCGCGTTGGCACCAAACCAAAAAGTGAAACTGTTCATGGAAATACCGTACCTATCCATCAGCAATACAGGCGCGGAGGTGACATACGCTAAGATCACCGCCATGGCCAGCATGCAAAGGATGATGTGGTAGGTAAATGTTGGTACACGTAGCACTTGCCAATAGCGGCGTACGCTAAATAGGCGACCCGAAGTGTCCGTGTGCGCAGGGCGTGTCTCGGGCAAAAAGACCATGACTAATACTAAACCTAATACCGCATAACCGAGCATAAAGGTGAAGTTAGCGCGCCAGTCAAAGACTTGGGTAAGCCAGCTTCCCAATAATGGCGCTAAGGCTGGCACAAAACAAATGGCACCGTTTAAGTAGCTAATCATGTGGCCGCTGCGCTCCGCGCCAAAGCGGTCACGCACCGCTGCAAATGCACACACGGAAGTCGCGCACGCGCCAAAACCTTGCAGCAAACGCGCCACCAGCATCATATCCATCGAGGTGGCGAGCCACGCCATTAAAGAACTCAGCCCATAGAGCAGTATGCCAATGACGGCTACAGGTTTGCGACCAAAGCGATCAGCCAACGGGCCAGCGAACAGCTGACCTAAGCCTAAGCTAAACATAAACCAAGTGATAGTATCCTGTACCAGCGTCGGGTTAACGTTAAAGTCCCCCGCCATATGCGGCAACGCCGGTAAATAAATATCAATCGCCATCGGGCTAAACAGCACCAGTAACACCATTAAGGCGACCAGTAAGCGATTCGATGTCGGTGAATCAGTGTGTGACATTGGTTACTCCTCTATACAGGCACGCAGTATAGTGGCTTCAGGATATGAACCATAATGGTTTATAGTAAAAGCAGTTATTCCCAAGGAGAATACCTGTAATGGATTTGGACCAGCTGCAGCGCACCGACCTTAATTTATTGGTGTGCTTACATGTATTGTTGGAAGAGTGTAATGTCACGGGCGCGGCAAAACGGCTGCATTTAAGCCAATCGGCAGTGAGTAAAAACTTAGCCCGACTTAGAGCGCAATTTAACGACCCGCTTTTTACGCGAGCGGCCCACGGGCTCAAACCCACCGTTCGAGCGCAAGCCTTACAGGCCAAATTACGCGCTTTGCTCAATGATGTTGCGGCGATGACCGAGCCGGATCACTTTCAGCCGCACTTAAGCGATCGCTGTTTTCGCTTTGCCCTCGTCGAGAGCGCCTATCCATTACTACTGCCACAGTTTATTGGCGATATGCTAGAAGCGGCCCCAGCTATCACCCTTAATACCGCCGCTTGGGATCAAACCACCTTTGATGGGCTTGCGCGAGGCAATATCGACTTTGGCATTACCGGTAAAGATTTAAATCCCGCCGATGCCATGCTGACCATGATGCCGCCCAAAGGCGTACGCTACCAAGAGCTTTGCCAAGATCACCAGTGTGTATTGATGCGCGCTGATCACCCGGCACTGAAGGGTCCATGGGATGAAGCGCGTTACCTTGGACTGCGACATGTACAGGTGAAGTGTRATGGGAATGACCGCTGGCTGTTGGACTATAAACTGGCAGAGCGTAATATTGAGCGTGACATTGCCATGTACGTGCCAGATTTCAACAGTGCGGCGAGCCTGTGTACCTATACCGACCTGGTGTTTACTTCACCAAGCCAGTTTGCGCATTATATTGCCGCGTCGCTCAATTTGGTGGTAAGGCCGTTACCGACGCCAATACCGCCGATGGCGTACACCTTGTTTTGGCATCAAAATCAAGAAAATGACCCGGGGCACCAATGGCTGAAAGCCTTGATTATTTCACGCTGTCAGCAATTTAGCCCAGCAAAATTGCAGCCTATCGCCAATCGCGCTAGGGTCTAACCCACTGGTTTTTTACGCGTGGCCGAACATGGCAAGTTCACCCCATACAAAGAAGGAAGAATAATGGACGCGACCCTTACCAAGCGTATTGAGCAGCTAAGACACTGGCTGGCTCAACACGATTATGACGCCCTACTCATCCCCCATGAAGACGAATACCTCGGTGAGTATGTGCCTGAGCACAACGAACGCCTTCACTGGGCGACCGGCTTTACCGGCTCAGCAGGCGCTGCGGTGATCACCCGCGACAAGGCAGCAATTTTTGTTGATGGCCGCTATGTGGTTCAAGTCCGTAAACAAGTCCCCGCCGGCTTGTTTGACTACTGCCACCTGATTGATGAGCCACCGGTACAATGGGCCCAGCAACAATTGCCAAAAGGTGCCAAGCTGGCTATCGACGCTCGCATGCATAGCGCTGCTTGGTACAAACGTACCCAACGCGCGCTGGATGGGGCTTTGACACTGGTGAGTGTTGAGCAAAACCCGATTGAAAGCTTGTGGGACAATCGCCCCGCCCCGCTTAATAGCCCTGCTATTTTACTGGGTGAAGAGAAAACCGGCCGCGCCAGCTTGGATAAACGTCAAACCATTGGCCAGCAGTTAGCCGATCAGAATCTTGATGCCGCGGTACTCACTCAACCCGATGCCGTCTGTTGGCTGCTCAATATCCGTGGTCGCGACATCCCACGTTTACCCGTGGTACTGACCCAAGCGATTATCAAGCAATCCGGTGACGTGACGGTGTTTATCGACCCTGACCGTCTCCCCGAAGGCTTTGCTGCACACGTGGGCCAAGGCGTGAGCGTCGCGCACCCAGACAGTCTGGTTGATGCCCTGCAAGCGCTGAGCGGTCAACGTGTATTGGTCGACCCAAACGGTGCCAATGCGTGGACACTGGATACCCTCCAACAAGCGCAAGTCACCGTGGTGGAAGCGCAAGACCCATGTGCGCTTGAAAAAGCGGCCAAGAACCCGCAAGAAATCGCCGGTATGCGTGCCTGTCACGTGCGCGATGGTGTTGCCGTGACTCGCTTTTTGGCGTGGTTTGACCGTCAAGTCGACGCCGGTGAACGCCCTGATGAAGCCGTGCTCGCAGACACCCTGTATCAATTCCGCCAACAAGACGATCAACTGGTCGACTTAAGCTTTGATACCATTTCCGCCGCCGGTGGCAATGCGGCCATGTGTCACTATAACCACAACAATCAGCCCAAACCGAGCGTGATTGAGAGCAACAACGTCTACTTGGTCGACTCAGGCGGTCAATACTATGACGGCACCACCGACATTACCCGTACCGTGCCGGTGGGCGAATGCAGCGCTGAGATCAAAAAAGCCTTCACGCTGGTGCTTAAAGGACATATTGCGCTGGCCACCGCGCTGTTCCCGAAAGGCACCTCAGGCAGCCAGCTTGATGCCTTAGCACGCCAGTATTTGTGGCAACACGGCTATGATTTTGACCATGGCACCGGTCACGGTGTCGGGCATTTCTTGGACGTGCACGAAGGTCCGCAGCGCATTTCCAAAGCGCCCAATAGCGTCGCGCTATTGCCGGGCATGGTGGTATCAAACGAGCCGGGCTACTATCGCGCCGACGCGTTTGGGATCCGGATTGAAAACCTCGAGTTGATTGAAGAAAAGCCCACCGAGGGCGACATGACGATGCTCGGGTTTGCCTCACTCACGCGTGCACCGATCGATCGTCGTTTGGTCGATGTGAGCTTACTCAGCGAGGCGGAAATCCAGTGGTGGAATCGCTATCATCAAACCGTGTGGGATGAAATCAGTCCCCACCTCGATGATCAAGACCAAGCTTGGTTAAAACAAGCGACCGCGCCGTTAAGTCGTTAAGTCGCGTCTTCACCGAGTGTAAAAAACAAAAAGCGTCCGATTGGACGCTTTTTTTATTCCCCTTTCAGGGCTTTCTCGACCGCTTTAGGCGAAAAGCCGCGCAAGGTGGTATCGCCAATGCAAATCACCGGGACACCCCGCGACCCTGTTGCCGCCAGCAGCTTCTTGCCTTTGGGCGTAGCCGTATCGACAACACGATAACGCAGCCCTTTTTTATCCAAGTAAGCTTTGGCCGCCTCACAGTGAGGACAGCGCGGACCTACATATACAGTAATACGTTTCATGCCCGCATTGTCGCTAACCCGCTGCCGTTTGTGAAGCCATTTGCGCCTGACGCGCGATATCGTAGATGTTATCCCAATCTTTCCACACCACCTCAAAACCGAGGGCACGAACGCTGGCGGCTACCTCTGCCGCGCTGCGCTCATCACTGATAGCAAACTGCTCCAATTGTGGCTCCGGGTTCGCGTAGCCGCCCGGTTGGGTTTTTGACGCCGCGGATAGGCTCGTGACCCCAAGGGGCAACACATTGTCGCGAAAGTGCGGTGACTCACGTGTCGATAGCGACAGCTCCACCTGCGGATTCCACAACCGATAGGCACAAATAAGCTGAACCAGCTGCTTGTCGGTCATCACCGATTTCGGCTGTAAGGCGCCCGCGCAAGGGCGTAAGCGTGGAAAGGATAGCGAGTAGCGACTTTGCCAGTATTGCTTTTCCAGATAATCGAGATGCTGGGCGGTAAAAAAGCTGTCGGTACGCCAGTCCTCTAGGCCAATTAATGCGCCAAGGCCGATTTTATCAACCCCTGCTTGTGCCAACCTATCTGGGGTTTGCAACCGATAGTGAAAGTCGGTTTTATTCCCGCGCTTGTGGTGTTCTCCATAGGTTGGCGCGTGGTAGGTTTCTTGGTACACCATCACCGCATCCACACCTTGTGCCACCAAGGCGCGATACGCCTCGGTATCCAGCGGCTGCACCTCCATCGCCACATGATGAAAGTATTGCTTCACCACCGGTAAGGCGCGGAGAAAATAATCGAGCCCCACCTTGGTTTCATGCTCACCGGTCACCAAGAGCACACTGTCAAAGCCCATTTTTTTTATCGCTTCACACTCGGCGGCGATTTCGGCTTCATCCAGCGTGCGCCGTTTGATTCGGTTTTCCATCGAAAAACCGCAATAGGTACACACGTTAGCGCACAAATTGGAGAGATACAGCGGAATATAAAACCCCATGGTGTAGCCAAACCGCTGCCGCGTCAGCGCCGCAGATTGCTGAGCCATGGCCTCAAGGTAGGCTTCAGCGGCAGGACTGATCAGGGCAGCGAAGTCGTCCAAATTACGCGAGGAGTTAGCCAGCGCCCGCTCGACATCTTGGCGCGTTTTGCTGTAAATCGAAAGGCGATGATGATCCCAATCGAGTGCTGCCCACCGCTCAGAAAAACTCATCACGCCTCCTTAGCGTCAAGAAACGCGGTTAAGGGGCTAGAAGCGTGGGCGTGATTATGTGAGCCCGCCAGCCCAGCGCGATACGCACAGTGTCCGGCTTCAACCGCTTGTTTAAACGCCGCGCCCATGGCAATCGGATCGCCGGCGGTGGCAATGGCAGTGTTCACCAAGACGGCATCGGCGCCCCGCTCCATCGCTAACGCCGCATCTGACGGTGCGCCAATGCCGGCATCAATGATCACCGGCACACGGGCTTGCTCGATAATGATGTCGAGAAACGCCATTGAGGCCAGCCCTTGGTTGGAGCCAATCGGTGAGCCAAGGGGCATCACCGCCGCGCATCCCACCTCTTCCAAACGCTTACACAGCACAGGATCAGCATGACAATATGGCAGCACCACAAACCCCTCATCCACAAGGGTTTTCGCCGCTTGAAGGGTTTCAATCGGGTCAGGCATCAAATATTTGGGGTCGGGGTGAATCTCCAACTTCACCCAATGCGTTCCCAATGCTTCTCGAGCAAGACGCGCGGCAAAGACCGCTTCTTGCGCATTCTTCGCACCCGAGGTATTGGGCAGCAGGTGCACACCTAGCTCGCGCAGCGGGGTTAAAATATCATCTTGTATGGCATGGACATCGACTCGCTTTAGCGCCATGGTGACCAGTTCAGTACCACTGGCCGCCAGTGACTCGGCCATGGTCTTGCGACTAGCAAACTTGCCGGTGCCGGTTAACAGTCGAGATGAAAACGTCGTATCCGCAATGGTTAACATAATTATCCTCCGGCAATCGCTTGAAAGACCGCCAAGCTATCGCCAGCGGTGAGTGACGTGGATGACCAAGCATCACGCGCAATAATGGTCTGATTTAGCGCGACCGCGACCGACTCGGCTGGCACCTTCATCTCCTCAATCAGTTGCGCGACGGTCGTGGCATTGACCTCTGTCGGCGTGTCATTAATGGTTAACTGCATCGCTTACCTCCCGCTTTGGCTGACAAACCGCACAATGCGGATCCACGGGCAGCGAAAAGTGCTGCCATGTCATGGTTTGTCCATCCAGTCGTGACAAGCGATTGGTCCTGACCGCCTGCCCTAATAACAGCTTTATTGCCTCCAGCGCTTGCGCGGTGGCCATCATGCCGACCACAGGTCCCATTACCCCGGATTCTGCACAGCGTGTGGGTTCAGAAAGCGTCACGTCTGCGAAGGCGCACGCATAACATGCGCTATGCGGTTGATAAACCAATAACTGGCCTTGCCAACCGATCGCCGCTGCGCTCACCAACGGCGTACCAGCCTCTACACAGGCTTGGTTGACCGCATGACGGGTGGCGAGATTATCACTGCAATCAAGGACCACATCCGCCATCGCTACTTCGAGCGCCAGACGCTCACCTTCTAGATAGGCATTGATGGCTCGGCACTGGCAATGTGGATTCAGCGCGACCAAGTTAGCGGCTAGCGACGCGGCTTTATCGGTGCCGATTTGCGCCTCCCGATACGCCACCTGACGCGCCAAGTTAGATAGCTCAATGTGGTCCGAGTCAGCAATCGCTAACTTACCCACGCCAGCGCCTGCAAGATAGAGGCCCGCGGTGGTTCCAAGCCCACCGGCACCGACCATTAACACGCGCGCCTTGCTAAGTGCCTGCTGCCCGCACTCTCCAACCTCCGGCAGCATGATTTGCCGGCTATAACGCAGGTATTCACTGTCCGATAGCATCACGCCCTCCTTGTTGTCTTGATGGATTAAGACAGCGATTAAATGCGTCAATGAGCGCCGCTAAATCAGGCGCTTGCGTCACGGCACGGACCACCGCAATGGCGTCCACGCCAGTGCGCCAAACGTCAGGAGCACGGTTGAGATCAATACCGCCAATCGCCACCGTCGGGAAGCGGCCATCCACAGTCGCTACCTGCTGCGCTAACGCAGAAATGCCTTGCGGCGGCTCGGCGAGCTGTTTGGTGGTAGTGGGAAAAATATGGCCGATGGCGAGATAACTGGGCGAGAGCGCAATCGCTGCAGCAAGTTGTTCGGGACTGCGTGTCGATACGCCAAGGCGCACGCCTTGTCGTGCGAGCAGGTCAAGATCCGCCTCTTGTATGTCTTGCTGGCCCAGATGAACGCCATAGGCGCCAGCCTCAAGCGCGAGCTGCCAGTGATCGTTGATAAACACCTGGGCATGGTGCGCGCGGCCCAACGCCACCGCACGCTGTACCCAATCCGCCAATTGAGGATGCCCCGGCTGCTTCACACGCAGTTGCACGGTTTTCACCCCCAAGCAAAGCAAGCGTTCGAGCAAATCCACATCGTCTACCACCGGATATAATGGGCCTATACCTTCAGACATAGATGCAAACGGGGTCAGGCTCATGACTCCACCTTATCGCTGTCCGCTACCTCAGCGCCTTGTGGTAACGAATGATGGGATTTTTGCAGGTAGAGCTCACTGCCCTTTGCTCGAAACTCTTGCGATTTTTGCTGCATGCCTGCTAACGGGTCTTCCAGCATGGTGACATCAATCGCTTCGCCCGCAGCGGCATAGCCATTTTCTTTGGCATAATCGCGGACTTCTTGGCTGATCTTCATAGAGCAGAATTTTGGCCCACACATGGAGCAAAAATGCGCGACCTTGCCCGACTCTTGAGGCAGTGTTTCATCGTGATAAGCACGCGCCGTCACTGGATCTAATGCAAGGTTAAACTGATCTTCCCAGCGAAATTCAAAGCGCGCTTTGGAAATGGCGTTATCTCGCACCTGCGCGCCCGGATGTCCTTTGGCTAAGTCGGCGGCGTGCGCACACAACTTGTAAGTGATAAGCCCAGTTTTAACATCCTCTTTATTGGGCAGACCCAGATGTTCTTTGGGCGTGACATAGCAAAGCATCGCACACCCAAACCAGCCAATCATCGCCGCACCAATCCCGGAGGTGATGTGGTCGTAACCAGGCGCGATATCGGTAGTCAGCGGGCCTAAAGTATAAAAGGGCGCTTCGTGGCAATGGGTGAGCTGCTCGTCCATATTCTCTTTGATCATGTGCATGGGCACATGGCCGGGGCCTTCAATCATCACCTGCACATCGTATTCCCATGCCACCTTGGTTAGCTCGCCCAGGGTACGTAACTCACTGAACTGGGCTTCGTCGTTCGCGTCAGCTACTGAGCCTGGGCGCAATCCATCGCCTAACGACAGCGATACATCATACGCGGCACAAATCTCGCAGATTTCACGAAAATGGGTATAGAGGAAGCTTTCTTGATGATGCGCCAAGCACCATTTGGCGATAATCGACCCGCCACGCGAGACAATCCCAGTCACGCGATTGGCAGTCATGGGCACATAGTGCAAACGCACCCCAGCGTGAATGGTAAAGTAGTCGACCCCTTGCTCGGCTTGCTCTATCAAGGTATCGCGCATCACTTCCCAAGTCAGGTCTTCGGCAATGCCATTCACTTTCTCAAGCGCCTGATACATAGGCACAGTGCCAATCGGGACTGGGCTATTACGTAAAATCCACTCGCGGGTTTCGTGGATATTGCGTCCGGTCGATAAATCCATCACCGTATCCGCGCCCCAACGGGTCGCCCACACCAGTTTTTCAGTTTCTTCTTCAATGGAGGAGCTCACCGCCGAGTTACCAATATTAGCATTCACTTTCACCAGAAAGTTACGCCCAATGATCATCGGCTCCGCTTCTGGGTGGTTAATGTTGGCCGGAATAATCGCACGCCCTTCAGCAACTTCTTGGCGCACAAATTCGGGAGTGATGTTTGAGGGTAAATGCGCGCCAAAGCTTTCTCCTGGGTGCTGGCGGTTTAGCTGCTCTTCACGATACTGCTGACGTCCCATATTTTCCCGGATAGCGATAAATTCCATCTCTGGGGTGATAATGCCTTGGCGTGCGTAGTGAAGTTGGGTCACACATTGGTTAGGTTTTGCCCGACGGATAGACGGTAAGGCACTAAAGCGAAGATCATCCAAGGTTTCATCACTAAGGCGAGTCTGCGCATAGTCTGAGCTCACTGCATCAAGGAACTCTGTATCGGCACGCTCATCAATCCATGCTTTGCGCACTGGCGCTAAGCCTTGGTAAATATCGATAGCACTCTGTGGGTCAGTATAAGGCCCTGATGTGTCATAAACCCGAATGGACTCATTGGCCTCGTACTGCGGATTGTCTTTACTGCCACCCACAAAGGTCGGAGACAAATGGATTTCTCGCATCCCTACGCGAATATCGGGTCGCGATCCCTCGACATAGACTTTTTCCGAGTTGGGGTAGGTTTGCGCAGAGAGAGAATCGATAAAGGATTTGGCCTCAAGACGGGCCTGTTTACGGGTCGACATAGCATTACTCCGGTGTTCATTATGGGAATTAATGCTTGCCGGAAAACGCTGAATTGAGATGTGAGCAAACTGGCAGACGCGTACGGTCTGTGATCTGATGCATCTCTTGTTCCCTTCGCTGGTACTAACCAGATCAGGTTCAACGGATCCCACTTAACGTGGTCTCAGCCAATTGGCACTCCGACAAGTTCAACGCCAGTATAAGAAATCACCGCCGCAACAACAAGCGACGTACTAGCATGTTTTTACCTACCCAGTAATGCGTCCTAGCAGCCAAGCCCCCATCGCGGCCGCTCCTAAGCATAACGCAAGGTTGAGACCCACGTTTAACAAGGCTTTCACCGTCTCACCATGTTGAAAAAGAAGCAAGGTATCCACTGAAAAGGTCGAGAAGGTGGTGAACGCGCCCAAAAAGCCAATAGCAATCAGTTGACGCCAAGGCACTGGGGCAATCAGTTCTTGGCTCATCGCCGCTAAAAAGACACCCATCGCTAATGATCCCAGCACATTAACCATTAGGGTGCCGTAGGGAAATCCTCGACCAAACACCGCGACGCTCCACTCTGAAACTAAAAAACGCGAAGACGCCCCTAATGCGCCACCAAGTCCTACCCACAATATGCTTACCACAGGGTGCTCCTTTCGATTGGTAAAAAGTCATCATACCGCGACATGTGAACAAGAAACAGGAGGAAGAAAAAGGGAAAAGGATCAAGGGTGCTAGAAGCATAATGAGTCACATACAAAAAAAGCACCGACGATGCCGATGCTTTGATATTTGGCAGGGGTAGAGGAATTCGACCGGGCTGGCGACCCAGCCCCCAACACGCTTTTGTGTAGATTGCATGTTCACATCTACCCTTAATCGGATTACGAGAACCTTGATGATTCACATACAAAAAAAGCACCGACGATGTCGGTGCTTTGATGTTTGGCAGGGGTAGAGGGATTCGACCGGGCTGGCGACCCAGCCCCCAACACGCTTTTTTGTCGTTTGCATGTTCTCATCTATCTCTTATCGGATTACGAGAAGCTTGATGATTCACATACAAAAAAGCACCGACGATGTCGATGCTTTGATGTTTGGCAGGGGTAGAGGGATTCGACCGGGCTGGCGACCCAGCCCCCAACACGCTTTTTTGTCGTTTGTATGTTCACACCTACCCTTAATCGGCTTACGAGAAGCTTGATGATTCACATACAAAAAAGCACCGACGATGTCGATGCTTTGGTATTTGGCAGGGGTAGAGGGATTCGAACCCCCAACACGCGGATTTGGAATCCGCTGCTCTGCCAATTGGAGCTATACCCCTGTAGATAGGTGCCTATTGTAGCGATCCCGCGACAAATTACCACCACCAATTACTCTTCAGACGTTTGATCGCTTATTTATAAAGCAAATCGCCCCAACGCCCCAATAACAAAAAACCCCAGCTTTTCAGCTAGGGCTTCTAAAGTAGTGGCGGAGTGGACGGGAGTCAACGCGCACTGCAAGTGCCGCGACCAAGACGTCTGGCTCAGGGGAGCTTAAATGCAAAAAACCCCAGCTTCTCAGCTAGGGTTTCTAAAGT
>NZ_MUFL01000160.1:0-2022 GCF_001995355.1 Salinivibrio sp. PR919
CCATAACCCTGCGGAGGGATAATGAAACCGAGCGTGACCCATAACCCTGCGGAGGGATAATGAAACCGAGCGTGACGGGTTTCCGCTACCTGCCAAGACGCAGCCTGATAGCGGCTATGCATAGGCTCCGCCACAAAACGGGCCAGTTCTTGTTCAACCCAGGCGGCTTGGCTGTCATCGACCAGCCATAACGCCACTTGGGCATCCGCTTCCGGTGCCAGCTCAATCGCCACCTTATGCGCTGCTGCATAATCGACAAATGCCTGCGCTAGCCGTGCGTTAGGCAGTACCGCCATTTTTTGCATAGAGGCTCCTTGCGCCTATTCCAGTCCCGACTCAGTTGGCAAGGCCTGACGATGCCAAGCCTCAAAGCCACCATCGACACTGTAGACAGACTCGAACCCTTGGTTAATTAAATACTGTGCCGCCCCTTGGCTGCTAATGCCGTGGTAGCACATCACCAGTACGGGTTGATCAAAATCGACCTGATCCATAAAGGCGACCAAGGTGTCGTTGGTTAAGTGAAAGGCACCTTGAGAGTGCGCCACTTGAAAGGTTTGTGGATCGCGAATATCCACTAATACTGCATTTTGCTGATCATCACGCAGCATTTCCCACGCATCGGTCACAGAGATATGAGCAAACTGATCCATACCTAATTCCACTCCACTCACAGAGTTATTCCCAAAGTTATGTAGCACGATGCTATCGCGCCGCTCGTTATAAACGGCATTGTACCTGAGTTTAGGCCGCCTCGCTTGTTAGACAGGTTAAGTCATGGTCATTTATTGATCGTCTGTGGAAAAAGGTGTGGATTGCGTTGATAAGCGAAGATCGTCGAATAGGATCCACTAGATATAGATCTGATCATGGATAAGCTGTGAATAAGTTACGTGAAACTTTCTAACTCCGATGATCAACAGATATAAAAAAACCGGCCCGCGGGCCGGTTTATTCGCATGGATAGCGCTATAGGGCGTCACCCATGGCATGTTTCAGTTTCTTCATCGCATTTTTTTCAAGCTGGCGAATCCGCTCAGCCGAGACTTGGTAATGATCCGCCAAATCTTGCAACGTGGCCTTGTCATCATCCAACCAACGTGCGCGAACAATGTGTTGGCTTCGCTCATCCAATGCAGCCAGTGCATGGGCAAGACGACGGTTCGCGTGCGATTCCCAGTTTTCCGCCTCTAGCGAGGCCGCCACATCAGAGCTCTTGTCTTCTAAGTAGTAGACTGGAGCCATGGCGGCGCCATCACGCTCATCATCGGCGTTTGCTGGGGCTTCGAAGGTCGCATCTTGCGCGGCGAGACGTGCTTCCATCTCGCGGACTTCTGCTGCATCAACACCAAGTTGCTCCGCCACCATGTTCACTTCATCGTTGTTAAACCACCCCAAGCGCTTTTTGTTTTTGCGCAGGTTAAAGAACAGCTTACGCTGTGCTTTGGTGGTTGCCACTTTAACGATACGCCAGTTACGCAGCACGTACTCGTGAATTTCGGCTTTGATCCAGTGCACCGCAAAGGAGACAAGGCGAACGCCGACTTCTGGGTTAAAGCGTTTGACCGCTTTCATCAAGCCGATGTTACCCTCTTGCACTAAATCTGCCATGGGTAAGCCGTATCCGGTGTATCCACGGGCGATATGAACAACAAAACGCAAGTGTGAGAGGATCAGCGATTTCGCTGCCTCAAGATCACCATGGTAATGGAGACGCTCGGCCAACGCATGCTCCTCTTCGGCAGTGAGCATGGGGTGGCTATTCACCGCCTGCAGGTAACTGTCTAAGTTATCCTGTGCGATGGGGGCCAGTGCGTACATCTCTTTTGTCATTCAAACCTCGTTTCCGAATCGTCGAAGACCGAATTGCTGATTAAGCATGCAAAAATATACCCAAGCGGGGTAAAACTGCAAGCCCTGTTGTGTGTCTCGTGCTCTATGACCGCAATAAGTCTACACAGGTTCAATTTCTTTTAGATAAGGTGGTGTCGCCAACACCGCGGCCAACACCCCTAATAAGGT
>NZ_MUFL01000161.1:0-1970 GCF_001995355.1 Salinivibrio sp. PR919
CATGAATATCACACAACATAAGAGCAAGAAGTTGCTGTTCTTTTGTTAAGTTCATTCCTCATCCTCCGCACCATCTAATACTTGCTCAAYTGCGCGTACCAACCTTTCTAATTCCTCTGCTTCATTAGGTTTTGCTACGTTAAACGGCACATTACCTCCCAATGCTTTCGCTCTGAGCAGTTCTAATGCTGCACTTGTTGCCATTTTTCTTTTGTATTCTGGCGGACAATTAGAATCGTAAGAGTACAATATATGTTCGAATGTATTATCTTTGATTACGTTACTCACTTTTTCTTCTCCTCGTTTAAATTGAGTGCCTAAATTACCATACGAAAAAGCAAAAAAATGCCGCAGCGGTCACTGCGGCAAGAGGAGAGAAATAGGGCTTACTCGTTGGCTAGCCCCTTTGTTATTGGATTGTTACGATAACAAAATCAGCGCCCTACTTTCTGCGAGTCACCACTCAAGTTACTGGATTTGAAACTAAAAAAGCTTTCGTTGTTTGCGTGCCGTCGCGCCTTTCTTGCCTGCTGCGCGTAACTTCTTACGCATCATTCCCGCCCAGCGCTTATCGTTTTTCCACTTTTTCGCCGTCGCTTGGCCGCCTTTGCGGCCTGCTTGGCGAACTGTCATTGATTTACTCGCCATACCGTACCCCCTCGATTACTCGCAAACGCTTTTCATGATCTGCGAGCGTGTTTTTCATCCAACGAATATCGACTTTTAGCGCGACCACGGTTGCAACGCTGGTCACTAAGCCTGTCACGCCGGACATGATGAAATATTGCGTTAATTCCATTTACTCCCCCGATTCCGGCCAACGGCTTTTAACACGCTTATCGTTAGCCAAAGCAGGAACAACATTAGTAAAAAATCACTATTTGCCATTCTGCGCATTTTTGTATTCGTTGCGCGCCACTTCATACGCGCCGATTAATGTAGGTACTGCCACGCCAAGCACGCCGCCAAAGTGTAGCGCGTCGTTGCTGACTGACACCGAAATCAAATCACCGTAACCGAGCACGCCAGCCGCCGCACTGCCAAGCAGTGCAAGGCCTTTCCATGTGCTGCCTTGGCTAATGTATTGTTTGAAAAATTGCGCAATCACTAGATCACCCCATTTGCTTTTAGTTGTTTAATGATGATGGTCCCTGCAACCATCGTGATAATGCCGACCACAACGCGCGCGGTTAGCTCTTTGCTTGTCATGCTAGCTGCACTCCTTTTGCTATCGTGTCTGTGTCGTAGTAGCTGGCATACTCCGCGCCATTTTCAAACGCGACCATCGCTGCGAGCACTGACACAATGTTACTTGCATCAATGACGCTATTCGGCGCTAGCCCTGCTTGCTCAGCTACGTAATTTATATATGCGTCGGTGCTGTTTTCGCTTTTTGGTGCCCAGCGGCCAATCACTCCGGCCAACGTATCAATGCCGTGTTTTTCGCGGTAATTGGCGATAATCCGCGCCGCCGCGCGGAATCCGTAAACCGGACTCGAAAAAATGGCAAAGCGGCCGTCATGGCCTACTTGGCCGTGCCAATCGTTATTTTTGGAGTATTCGATATTGAGCGGATTTTTATTGCGAATGCCGCGCTCTTTGTCACTTTCTACCGTCATTGTGTTTGTTCCTGTCTTGAGCCGCGCCAGCATCAATACAGCGGCTAACACGGCAATTATTAGCGTTGCGTTTTTCATACGCTGTTAGGGCGGTGACAGGCTTCCGCCTCCCACGGCTCACCGATTTTCATGTACTTTTGAGGTCGTGTTGCGTTGGGTTCTGTGACCATCGGCCAGTTAGTCACTTGAACTTTTGCCGCTGACATCGCCACGATGTCTTTTGCGTCCGCGATTTTTTTACCTTCGTCATCTAAAAAGAGGGCTTTTGAATAATCAAAATACACATAACCGCTTTCATAGCCGACCAGCCCCACGCCCAACCGTGGTTTAATGTATTTACCGTCTTTGAAT
>NZ_MUFL01000162.1:0-1960 GCF_001995355.1 Salinivibrio sp. PR919
AAGCCGGCCGTCATCGTTATCAAGGTGACATACTGTGGCGCGGTAGCGACGGTGAAACTGCCCCTACTACCTTTGCCGATGCGGTTTACCGTATAGCGCAATCAGTGCCTGAGGTCAGTGGCGAACGTCTCGACCGCTTTGCATCACGTGTTAGCCAGTCTGACGCCTATGTACAGCGAGCAGAAGCACATTGGCAACACAGGTTCGCTGACCGCTGGCCACAGCGTTTTATCGAATCGGAGCAGTCTCTGACCGGCGGTCATAGCATGCACCCTGTCCCCAAGAGCAATGAACCACTGACGCCCGAACAGCAAGAGGCGTATCTACCCGAATTTGCGCAGTCATTTGCGATTGAATGGTTTGCGGTTGCGCCGGGGCAATGGACAGGTGAAGGGGTTRACCATGATGTACGCGACACCTTGCAGTCGCTGTTTGTAGATAGCGTGGGCTTAACCCATGCGGCCAATTTGCCACGAGGCTGGCTTCCCTTGCCCATGCATCCTTTACAGGCGCAAGCGTGGCGTGACAGTGACGACGCACACACACTCAAAAACAGCGTGATTGATTTAGCCTTGACCAGTAGCGGCTGGCTGGCCACCTCATCGTCACGCGCCATCTATCATCCCGACCATCAGTGGATGTTAAAAGTCTCTCTGCCTGTCAAGCTCACTAACTCGGTACGACTATTAACCGCCACTGAAGCCAAGCGTGGTACCTTACTGAGTAAAATGCTCAACGCAGCCCCCGGAAAAACGCTGCAGCAGCGAACCCCCACGACGACCTTTATCGAGGAGCCGGTCTGGTGCACCATTTTGTCCGAGCAAGGTGAGCCTTTATCACTACCTTTGGTGAGCTTGCGCGACAATATTTTCGCCCACCAAGCCGATCAAGATGTCCACCTGCTCGCCAGTATCAACCAGCCACATGGGCAAGGCAGCCAAATTGGCGCACTGATCGCGCAAGCCGCACAACATCATCAATGGACACAGCACGACGCCGCACATCATTGGTTAGCCGCCTTCTTGGAACATATTTTGTATCCCCTGTGTTTGGCGCGCAGCGATTATGGCATCTTGCTACTGGCCCACCAGCAAAATATCTTGCTGCGTACCGCGCACGGTTTGCCTAATGCCATGATGTACAGAGACTGCCAAGGTATTTGGGTCACCGACCCGGCCCCGACGCTGTTCCCCGACGCATTCAGTGAGGGGTTACCAAGCTGTTACGTCCCCGCCGACAAGGTTGATCCGTATCTGAGTTACTATCTGATTGGTAATACGCTAATCAATACACTTTCCGCGATCAGCGAAGCCACCGGTGTCACGGAGCAACGTTTGTGGCAGGTCTGCCGTCAAGCTTTCGCAACTTGGCGAGCGAGCCATCCTGTGGATAGCCGCCTGTATGACTATCTTCTCGACTCGCCGACCCTACACTGGAAACGGAACTTCCACACTTTCCTCGCCGATCACAACGAAGCGACACTGGCCGATCCCAGTCAAATTTACACGGATATCGATAACCCATTTTATGGTGATAACGCACTGGGCTCATGGATATTTAAACCGGTCAATCTTGATCGCACCGTGGGACTTCGCAGCCACTTGCTCGACGCGTCTTATCACCTCATCGACGTGATGGAGCATGGTCAAGCCAAAGCGACCTTCGTACTGCACCAACCGGACAATGACACCGCGACACTAACCACGCGCTATTGCAATGATGAATCACTCTGGTGGTCGGCCGTTGAACACGCCTTTTATCAGCATCAGTGCCAAGCACTGCATGCCAGTGATTACCCTCACGCTCTGCAATCAGTCGTCTCCCCCGGCACTCCACTGACGCTGTCGCAGTTTAAACAGCACTGCCCGATTTGGCACCAAGCTCAGGCCCCCTCCAATGAGGGATACCAAACCGCAGACAACGGCTTAACCCACCCAACGCGGCCTGAAAAGCCACAAGG
>NZ_MUFL01000163.1:0-1958 GCF_001995355.1 Salinivibrio sp. PR919
GTACATAAGGGCTGTGATACTCTCTATTACCTATTATTTATATATTTTATTTATCACCTAAATTACATACCAGCGAAAAGGTACTTTTCTGCTGAGATTTTTAACTATCACCTATTTACTTTAAAACTTATTTCTATGACTAAGTAGTTGTGGAATTTCGGTTACCCATCATCGTTTAGTAATGCTATGTTTTTGAGGGGGAAGTAGGTGTAATGAACACCTATGCTTTTGGTAAGAGTTAGCCCTCATCAACAGTTCTGATTGAAGCTGAGGGCGTATACGAAGGTTAAGCTACCTGCCGACTGGTGTGAGAAGGATAGAAGCGAAGATAGATGTTGTTGAGAATGTTTAGATCTCTGTGTCCCGATACTTTTGATATCGCAGATAGATCCCACCCCTTGTCGTACAGTCGACACAAAGCTTCTGCTCGCAGGTCGCGAAATTCTAGGTTTTCAATTCCAAGCTTTTTCATTGTTCGCCTCCAAGAGGTAGTTACAGATGCAGCGTTATAGGGGAAAATTGGATCACTATCTTTACCTCTGGGCTGTCGCGTAATGATTTCTATAGCTTTAGGTGACAGCTCAAAAGTTGAAGTTATCTTTTGACCCTTGTTTGGTGTTTTTCGATTACGAATAGTGAGGGTGCGATTCTCAGCATTCCAATCCCCCCAACAGATTTTGTTACTACAGATTTCTCCCCGTCTTGCTGCTGTTTCTTGGGCAAATTCAAAAAGATCTAGCATTGGTATTTTTTGGCGATAGTTGAGGCTCTGCTTTTGAAGTTCTTTTGCAATTGCATTTAACTCACCTTCTGTCGGTCGGCGAGTTCGCTCCTCACTGCGACAGATATAGCCTTTACGTCTTGCAGTCGCCATAGCATCGGCATAGCCACCGAGTTCAATTTCTAGTCGCAGCATCGTTTTGCAGTTTTGCAAGATTGAGCGCAGCACTGACAGGTTATGTGCAACGGTTTGAGGTTTGTTTCCCCATGTTACGTGCATATCTTTCGCTAAATTGAACCAGTGATAGGCTTCTAATTGATTTGCAGGTGCAATGCCAATATCAGTAAGGGCAATTCGTTTTAGCAGCGAGGCACTCTCAGCTTTCAAATCAATGAAAAGAGGGCTACTGATGCACGCATTGATAACATCGGACATAGATAGATGCTTTTGCGTTTGGGAGAAGAAACTAAAATCCCCTTTCGCAAATTGATCTGCGAGTTTTTTCTTGAACGCTTTTGCTTTTACTTCGGTCTTGAATGTGCGTGACCTTTGACCTGTTACTGGGTCACCCGCTAAGGCTCTGGCTCGGACTTTGAATTTAGAATTTACTTTTTCGATAAAAACAGAGGTCATATCTTTCTCGTAATAAGGCGTTTTCAAACTACGATCGATGCTAAGGCTCTGATTTTGAAAAGTAAAATAGACTGTTTTTTCAGCGGCATTCAACTAATTCACGCACTTAGGGCGATAGAGAAATGGTGAGAAATACATAGAATTGAAGTGATTCACGTACTTAGCCTCGGAAGCTAATCTTCTGAATATTAATTACTTCTCTTCGTTAATCGTGATCTTGGTCACATTTGACCTGTGTTTACAGGCCAAATTTCGAAGCGGTAACCTAGTTCTTTTTGTGTAGGCTTTCGACACCCACACGCAAATAGATGTTGTTTAAAACGTTTATATCTCGATGTCCTGTGATTTTTGATATTTCGACTATGTTCAATCCCCGCTCAAACAGTTGGCATGCCCCTTCTGCACGGAGGTCGTGATAGTGCAAATCCTTGATGTTTTGCTCTTTACACATGCGTTGCCACGCTGCACCGATGGAGCTGGCTTTGTACGGAAAAATATACTCTCCGGTTTGAGCCTGTCGTTTGATAATCTCGATAGCTTCAGGAAATAGCGGAATCGTGCAGTGATTACCTTTCTTCCTTCTAGGATCTTTGCGGTCCCGAAT
>NZ_MUFL01000164.1:0-1917 GCF_001995355.1 Salinivibrio sp. PR919
CTGTTTTGACAGTGTTTGTAGTAGGATTTGGTCATCACGCATCGTTAGCATCGCTATTGAATCTGTCTGTATCGAGTGTGTTTTTGGCGAAATTCATTAGATCCTGTTTTGACAGTGTTTGTAGTAGGATTTGGTCATCACGCATCGTTAGCATCGCTATTGAATCTGTCTGTATCGAGTGTGTTTTTGGCGAAATTCATTAGATCAGAGGGAGTGATGCGTGTCTACCTCATTGTTTCAAAAGATATTTATGAGGGGATTCCCTAGCCCTATGGCAAGGAATAATAATCGCCAACGCATTTGCCCCGTTGGCATTGCCAACCGCACGTACTGCGGCTTCATTACCAATCGATACTGCCAGCTCTTGATACGTCACCCTGTCACCGTATTGAATGTTGCTTAATGCACTCCATACCGACCGTTGAAAATCGGTACCCGCCAAAAGTAAAGGAAGGTCAAAAGTTTTTCGCTCACCCAAAAAATATTCCTCGAGTTGAGCTTGAGTAGCCGCTAAAACATCATCGCTCTTTTCTACAAAATCAGCGTTAAGAATCCGTTTAATGCGCTCATCAACAGCACTTCTCATCTTGCGATATCGGAAGTCACACAAGCAAAGCTTACCTTGATAAGAACCAAGGATAAATTCGGCATAAGGATGTTTATAATACTGGATATTTATTGTATTCATTATTTTCTCTTATAAATGATTTATCCATACCAATATGGATACTTTTCTTATCTGTTTTAACTTCTACGTTAATTACCCCTAAGTGTTTCTAAAATTCTCATACCATCGCTTTTACAGACACTGTAACCATCAAAAACCGTGGGTATTTCATGGGCACTTCGCAGTTGAACCCGCGACTCCCTAGTTGTTTAAGAAAAAAATGCATTTATGGTTGATATAATCAAACCCAATGCTGGTGCGAACAAACATAGAATTGCAAGAGCGAATAGCACGAGAATACGTTTCCAAGACTTTGCTGCTTCTTGGGAAAATTTAACTGTCAACCAAGAATCCGAAGCAACTAACATTGTATCTTCCTGATTCTTTATATGCTTCTGTTTGTCATAAAGTGACATAAGCTAGACTCCACCTACCTACAGATGCTAGCACACGAGAGTTGGTGCTAGCTCCTTCTGTTTGTTATGCGACGCGCACACCTACTTTTTCCAGTTTTTGACGAATGCTGTCGATTGACTCGTCATATTCCCAGTACATCATACGACCGTGCGATCCAGTCACTAAAAGATATTGCTCACTAACAGACTGCAGCCTCTCGATCGCAACAAGCTTTGTGACGTACTGCTCCTCTTTCACTGTTTCTGTAATTTCTTTATGATTCTCGTCATAACCGTGAACGATAATCGCTGTCTTGACATTTACCTCTAGGTATTGCATCTATTTGATTTACATGCCTTATTGCATAAAAATGACATGAATTCCCCTCTTACAACGCTGTATATTAAGATGAAGCTTTGCATCTCGAGGTGAGACATATCACTATTTTTGGCGTTGCACTTGCTATACGCCAGTCTGTGCTCAAATGGTGGATGACATCGTAACCATCAACTTCAATCAGCCTAAAGCTACCTTTTGAAGAAAAGGAACAAGTCCAGCGAGATCTCAATGATCTCGTTATAGCGGCCTAACAACCCCCACAAAGCTTGTCGATGATTCAGTCAAAGTCGTCTTTTTCCAATCTGCGTAACGTTCTACTAACTGCAGACCGTGTTGCTCAAGGCGATCGCCTATCTCGTCAATTGAACGATATTTCAGCTCGATATAGCTTTGATATTGCATACCATTTTCATATTCTCTTCTTACACGATGCAACATCGTATTACTTAATGTTGGGTGCCTGCTGTCCAAACCATATACATCGACGTTTTCTCCGCTGTAACTCGTGTAGGAAG
>NZ_MUFL01000165.1:0-1894 GCF_001995355.1 Salinivibrio sp. PR919
AGGTAATAGAGAGTATCACAGCCCTTATGTACCAATGCTTTCAGAGGCATTGGGGTACTTAATTTGGTATATTAATTGATAGTGGTTGGTAGCTTTGACTTACTGACTTTGGGACACATGGTTACACAATTTGGTAGACGTGTTTTTCTCTTTCGACACTTGGACAATTTTAGAATTCTCACTAGCCTTCAGGAAAACCATTATAATGAACTCATTAAGCCATACTTTTCAGCATAATTTTTCTAAATTACTTTCCAATGATTCTCTTTCTTTCCAAACACAAGATGGACTTGTTGACCGTCAAGAATCAAAAGAAAGAAGACCATATCAACTGAGTGATTCGGCGCTTAGAAATGTTCCTCCGGCTAACCCCTATGGCGGAAATAAAGTAAAACTTAAAAGCTCACTGGTCTTTGCCGATTACTCTCTAAGTATTCAATCACTTCGACTATTGAACTATGCAATGAGTTGTTTTGACAACGAGCCTTATTTCACTGCCAAAAGATTCTGTAAAGAGGATGATCACAAGACACTGGAGTGGCACTATGAATTTATTGAAGACCGAACCATTCTAATTCCAGCGACGGAGGCTATAAGAATTATCCAGTCAGGAAAGAAGACAAGCAATAACTACAAAGTGCTCTACAAGGCTGTTGATGAGCTATGCCAAGCAGATATTTTGTTCAAGGAGAAGCGAAATGGTGTTATTAAAACTAAACCAGCTAAGATTACAGACACCGTTTATGTGCATAGGTGCGATGTAAAAAAACAGAAATTTGTTGTTTTGAGTTTTTCCCTAGATTTTATGTCAGCTGTCGTTGCTGAAAGCGGCTATCAAACATGTAATTTACCTACTATTAACTCTTTTAGTTCGTCATATGCTGCACGCTACTATCATTGGTTTTTAAATGGTCTTCACAAACGGGGATTTGAGTTAAGAGTTGAAGAGATAAGACAACGGTTTGGGCTTGATGAAGCCTCACATCAGAAGCACTTCTTCAAGCGTCTAGTTGAGCTACCAGTAAACGAAGTTACTGAAAAGACAAATCTTCAAGTCGATATTGAGAAAATTAAAGACAACCAGAGAAGGGGGAATCCTCTTGTAAGAATTAAGTTTACAGTTAGTTATGATTTGCCTTGATAAGCATTTATCGATAAGCATTTATCATTAGAAGCACATAGACATGCTTATAAGAAGATATCCCTATCAGAACTGACAGATTATTCTAACTTGCTTCTTTCCTATTTAAATCTACTCAGTTGTGTGCTCGCACCCCATAAACAGGTGAGTAAAGGTTAGAACGGAATATGAATGTAGATGTTGAGCCTGTGAATACAATAGTGTGAATGCAATAAGTCCAATTAAATATAAAATAATGAGACTCCTCTTCATTACTATTTAATTCTGAAGAGGCGTCTCCCTGATAGGAGTGTCTCTCGAAGCTGGCTCTCCTACGCAAATGTAAAGTGCTTCGTTACTACCAGCTATTCGGGCTGATTAGGTCAGCACCAGTCCCGCCGCCTAGTGCGTAGAAGATTGAGAAGAATGCCCAAGCAACACCTAGACCACAACCTATCACAATCAAAAGCATTATATCGGATAAAAGAACCCACGGATTGTCAATAATCTCCTTAAAATACGCCACAATTTTTCTAAATATCCCAATATCTAGAAAGCATGTAGCCATAATATTTAAGACTTTATTATCAACAATTTTTTTACCAATCAAATTGCCTGAATGTTGCTTTTTTGAACTCTTAGACTGACTACTAAATCTATTTATTAGGCATTCATGAGTAACCATAGGAGTAATAATGGTTAGTGGAAAAAGAATAACTGACAAACCTAATGCAAAGTACCCATTAATAAATGATTGAGACCACACCCCTAACT
>NZ_MUFL01000166.1:0-1881 GCF_001995355.1 Salinivibrio sp. PR919
AAGGTAACCCTGCCTTCGGCGCACCAGACCTCACCGATAACGTCTGGCTATACGGTGGCTCTCGCCGTGCAGTCGAAGACACTATCCGCTACGGTCGCCAAGGTGTGATGCCTGCGTGGAAAGATATCCTCGGTGAAGAAAAAATTCAGTTGCTCTCTGCTTATGTATGGCGTTTGAGTAACCCCGAAGTAAAATAAGCACTTACGTGTGAACATGGCCCCTGTTCCGCAGGGGCTTTTTTAAACGCTCAAGCAAAGGTGTTCCCCATGATAAAGCCCTGGTACAAGCAGTTCTGGCCTTGGTTCCTTATCGCGCTTCCCGCTTCTGTTGTTGTCGCCAGTTTGCTCACAGTGACAGTGTTCTCATTGAACTCAGTGTCGCTTGTGGCTGAAGATTATTATAAAAAAGGAAAAGCGATTAACGTCGACCTTTCTAAACTTCGTGTGGCGGCGCAAAAAGGCGTTTCCGCTAGTCTATCGACGACGCCGGACGCATTACGCATTGCGCTCAATAAAGGCGAACTTGAACGTTTCCCAACCCTTCGGGTACATGTCCAACACCGCACGCTAGAGCGGAAAGACATCAATGCGATGGTGAATCCGAACCAAGCGGGCATTTATCATATTGATCTTGCCGAGCCAATTGAGGGGCCGTGGTTTGTTGAGATCTCGTCATTTGACGATAGTTGGAA
This sequence comes from Salinivibrio sp. PR919, assembly GCF_001995355.1. Taxonomy (NCBI): domain Bacteria; kingdom Pseudomonadati; phylum Pseudomonadota; class Gammaproteobacteria; order Vibrionales; family Vibrionaceae; genus Salinivibrio; species Salinivibrio sp. PR919. The sequence goes on from NZ_MUFL01000166.1 coordinate 692, forward strand.
GGTAAACGGACGGGTAAATTTCCCTCTCTCAAGTGATTGGACATTAAGCGGTAAGCAGTAATCATGACCCACTCCTGTTWTCACTGTGGTGAGCCAGTTTTGACTGGCGACACCTATCAAGTTGTGATCTTTGATCAACCTCGTCTAATGTGCTGTCCCGGTTGCCAAGCAGTGGCAACCACTATCGTAGACAGTGGTTTGAGTTCTTATTATCAATATCGAACCACCCAAGCAGACAAAGCCGACCTTGTGCCGGAAGAGCTCAAATCACTGTCGTTATATGACAATGAAGATGTTCAACGCGAATTTGTACGTGATCTTGCCGAACAAAAAGAGGTGACGTTGTCACTCGATGGCGTGTCATGTGCGGCTTGTGCATGGTTAATTGAAAAGCAATTACAGCGCGCCAAAGGTGTCACGCATATCCAAGTCAATACCACCACGAACCGTGCGACCGTGCGTTGGGATCAAACCCAAACATCACTCAGCACTATTCTTACACACATTCACCAGCTCGGTTACAAAGCTGCGCCGTTTGAAGCGGATAAACAAGAGCAGCAATACCACCGTAATATGAAGCAATACCTCTATCGTCTAGGGATTGCAGGCCTCGCTACCATGCAAGTCATGATGCTGGCGGTGGCGATGTACTTTGAAGTCTTTGGCGATATGGATGAAACCTTCCGAAACTATTTCCGTTGGATAAGCCTCATCTTTGCCACCCCCGTGCTGCTTTACTCCGCGCTTCCGTTTTACACCAATGCGTGGCGAAACTTAAAAGCACGCACACTGGGTATGGATGTGCCCGTTTCTATCGCCCTGCTCTTTGCCTATTTTTCAAGTTTGTACGCGACCGTTACCGGTAAAGGGGAAGTCTTTTTTGAATCGGTCGCGATGTTTACTTTCTTCTTACTGCTGGGGCGTTTTCTGGAAATGCGGGCAAGACGCACAGCGGCGGCCGCGAGTGCAAATTTGCTCAAGCTGGTACCGAAAATGGCGCGCTATCTTGATGGTGAAGCAGTGCCTGCCAATAGCCTCTCGGTAGGAGAAAAAATACGCGTGTTGCCAGGTGAGCCTTTCCCTGCCGATGGTGTGGTACTAACCGGCACAACCTCGGTTGATGAAGCGATGCTCACCGGCGAGTCACTGCCGCAAATGAAACAAGAGGGAGACGTTGTTTACGCGGGGAC
>NZ_MUFL01000167.1:0-1811 GCF_001995355.1 Salinivibrio sp. PR919
ACTCTATGCCGCGCCCTTCTATTTATTATTTACTGCCCTGCTATTAAGTCACTTGTTCAAGAGTGCGCGTGTTGGCATGACTGTGGTGATATTACTTATTAGCTACACCGTCATTTTAACCCGGCTGCAATCGCCACTGACTGACGGCACAACCTATTTGGAATATGTACTTCTGGTTGTATTGTTGCCGATTAATTTGCTCTATATTCGCATCACCCGCGATAGAAAGCTGACCTCGCTGTTTGGCTTGTTATTCTTTGCCGCGATGGCACTCGAGATTGGCTGGGGCGCGCTGTTAGTGATGCAATATGGTGAATTGGCGACCTGGCTGTATCAGCATCCAGTGTTTGTGCGCATTCCCGCCTTTAGCCCACTCCCCCTACTTTTGATCGTGATGCTACTGATTGCACTGTGTATGGCCGCGATACGTGTTTTACATAAAAACAGTGTCGACGATCATGCCACCTTTATCGCGCTCACCTGTACATCGGTCACGGTGATCTTTTTTGATATGGCCTATGTGTCATCGTTTAGTTTTGCCATTGCCGGCTTACTCCTCATTGCCAACCAAGTCGCGTTTAGTCATCAATTAGCCTTTTTAGACGGTTTAACCGCCATTCCAAGTCGTCGGGCACTGCAAGATGAATTAAAGCACCTCGGTCGCCGTTACACTATCGCCATGCTCGATGTGGATCACTTTAAGCGCTTCAATGATACCTATGGCCATGAAACCGGTGACGATGTATTAAAACTGGTGGGGAGTTTGCTATCACAATGCGAAGGTGGCGCAACCGCTTTCCGCTATGGCGGGGAAGAATTTACCCTTTTATTCAAGGGGAAAACCACCGATCAATGCCTGCCTTTTCTTGATGCATTGCGAGAGGATATCGCCCAGTACCCGTTGGTACTTCGTGAAGAAAACCGTCCTACCAACCCGAATGAAGGCAAGCAAAAACGAGGGCAGAAAGAAGACACCGCAACCGTTCATGTGACTGTGAGTATCGGTTTCGCCGATGCCTCGCAAGCCAGCCAACCGGATGAAGTGTTGCAACTGGCCGATCAAGCACTGTATAAAGCTAAACAAGCGGGAAGAAACTGTATTCGAGGAAGCGAATGATAAAGCTAGGGTTAGTGTCTACCTTCATCCTGTTACTAAGCGCATGTAGCAGCTCACCATCCGACCCGGACTCAAGCACAACGCCCGTCTCCTCGGCTCCCTCACACTCCGCAAGCAGCCAAGCATTGCACTACGCACTGACGCAGCACTATCAGCAATGGCAAGGCACGCCTTATCGTTGGGGAGGTACCTCACGCCAAGGCATCGATTGCTCGGCCTATACCCAGCGCGTTTATCGTGATGCGCTATCCACGCCCTTACCGCGCACAACTCATGGCCAAGCAAAGGGCGGCTATCCGGTTGATTATAAGGATGCCCAATTGGGTGATTTGGTTTTCTTCCACATTCGCCCCGGCTTGCGCCATGTTGGTATCTATCTCGGCAACCAGCAATTTATGCATGCATCTACGTCACAAGGAGTGACAGTGTCACGCCTTGATAATCCATATTGGCAAGCACGCTTCTGGCAATTCCGTCGTTATTTCTGAGGCGAGGCTTTTGACTAAGTGGCAAGATGGCCTTTTAACCTCTCTTATATCCCGAATTCGTTTTGAATCGACATATATGTTCACAAACCGATCTTTTCTGTAGAAAGCTATTCAATTTCTCAATCCATGCGATCCATTTAACGAAATGTGCAGGCTAAAGTGTGCCTTATGTCTCATTTCTATTTATTTTGATCATGGTTTAATAT
>NZ_MUFL01000168.1:0-1739 GCF_001995355.1 Salinivibrio sp. PR919
GGAAATGCTAGAGCTGGCCAAGCAATTGTCGCAACATGCGCGAGGGCTGGTGGCAGAAAAGGTATAACGAGGTGAGAGAATCGTCATGGGTGTAAACGCAGCAGGCATGGGTAGCGGTATCGATATCAATGCCATGGTCACTAAGATCGTGGATGCTGAGCGTGCACCCAAACAAGAGCGGATCGTCAAACGCATGAATGATGTCGAAACTGACATCAGTGCGTTTGGCCGCTTAAAAGAATCTCTCGATAAACTCAAAAGTCAAATGTATGACTTTCGTCGCAACGAGTCTTATGCGGCAAGGACTGCCTCAGTCAGTAATTCTGACGCTTTAAGTGCATCAGCGAGTCCTGATGCGATTCCCGGAAAATACCAAATTAACGTTCAGCAGCTAGCGAGCACGCACAAGCTCGTTTCTGCTGGCATGGATGCAGATGCGCCATTAGGTTCTGGTAAGCTCACCATTACCATGGGCAACCGGACAAGCATCATTGATATCCCACAAGGTAAAAATAGTTTAACCGACGTTGTCCGTGCGATTAACAGCGATCCAACCAACCCCGGTGTGCAAGCGTCACTGATCCAAGATAACAGTGGGGCAAGATTGGTTCTCAACGGCACTAAGACGGGGGCGGGCAATCAGATTGCAGTGAACGTTGATGCTCAAATGGGGAGCGCCCTGCATCAACTGGGGTTTAAAGTCGGTCAAGCTGGCAATGGCTTGACGCAAATGCAAGCTGCGCAAGATGCGCAGATTATGATTGATGGTATTGCATCTGTCTCCAGTGAAACCAACACCTTTACCAATGCGATTGACGGGGTGTCAATTGACATTAGTCAAGCTGGGGCGTCACCCGTTACCTTGTCTGTTGAGCACGATCGTGAGTCGGTACGCTCCACGCTGGAAAGCTTTGTTGATAACTACAATGCCTTTTTCCGTGTGGCGCAAGCCGTGGGCAAATACGATCCCGAGACGCAGCAAGGGGGCCCTTTAGTCGGAGAAAGTGTAATCCGTACGGCCACAAGTCGCTTACGGAACTTGTTTTCATCGCCCATTGAACAAGCACCAGAAGGGATGAAAACACTCAGCGAGCTGGGTGTAACGACCACGATGGATGGCCGGTTAGAAATTGATAGCAAGGTGTTAGATAGACAGCTTCGTCAAAATTTTAACGCTTTAGAAGGTTTCTTTGGTGGAAACAAAGGGTTTGCTCGCCAGCTGGAAGAGGTCGTGAATGGCTTTACCGGTGCCGGTGGCGCCATCAGTAACCGCGAGAATACCTTGTCTGATCAGAAGCTGCGTTTACGTGATGAGCAGCAGGAGCTGGATAGACGGATGGAAAACCTTGAGGCGCGGACCATGAAACGCTTCTCCGCCATGGAAGAAGCGACAGCGCAAATGCGCTCACAGCTTCAAGCAATGCAAAACATCATGCCAGCATGATGACGAGTGAAATGAGACACTGGCTTCAGCAATTAGAATCGATTGATGAGGCGATTGCGCATTCACTAGCCGAACGTGATGCTGATCCCGAAAAACTGGCTCAGCAATTGCATGATAGAAAGGCATTACTCGACCAGATTGCAGCGTCTTCGGAGCAGCCTGATGGTCAAGCATGGGCAAAGGCATTATCAAGAACTGAACAGTTGGTTCAAGCACTCGATAATGAAAGAGCTGATGCCGCCAAGACGTTGTTGCAGCAGCGCAAGGGTAAGCAATCTGTGCAGCTGTATAAGAA
>NZ_MUFL01000169.1:0-1726 GCF_001995355.1 Salinivibrio sp. PR919
GTGTTGCCAATGTGCTTCTGCTCGCTGTACATAGGCGTCAGACTGGCTAACACGTGATGCAAAGCGGTCGAGACGTTCGCCACTGACCTCAGGCACTGATTGCGCTATACGGTAAACCGCATCGGCAAAGGTAGTAGGGGCAGTTTCACCGTCGCTACCGCGCCACAGTATGTCACCTTGATAACGATGACGGCCGGCTGCTGAGGTGTAGGTGAGCGGTAATAATAATTCGCCCTGCTCACACGGGAAACTGGCGTGGTCAGGCTGACCTTTTATCACCCGCGTGTGCGGGTGCTCGACAAACAACGCATTGAAAAACGCATTCAAACTCAGGGGGTGTGTCATGACAACTCCTTACAGACACGGGCTTATTGGGGCAATGTTGTTGTGCAAATATGGGCTAAAAAAATWGGGAGAAAAGGCGCCCAACGAGGGTTGGGCGCGAAAAGGAATACAATTAAAACGTGGCGCTGTAGCTTAAGCTAAAGGTGCGCCCCACACCGGCGTAGTCAAACATGTCGGCGCTAGCGAGGCCGCTATAGACTTTCTGGGCTTTTTGGCTCCAAATCGTTTGATAGTCTTTATCAAACAAGTTTTGGATGCCGAAATTAATTTGGCCGACCGGCAACGTGTAGTAACCATTGAGGCCGACAAGCTCATAGCCCTCAAGGCGGTCGCCATCTTCATCAGACAGATCGCCAACGTGTTGGAGGTTGAGCTCTGTACCCCAATCGAAGTTATCGTAACCCACTGCCGCCATCGCGGTAGAAGGGCTCGCATTGTAGATACTCAGCTCATCCCAATGGCCACTATTCTTGATTTCGCTCTGCACTAAGTGGCCCTGTGCGCGGCTATACCAAGTGTCAGTGAGGTAGTATTTGATTTGCCCTTCGAGGCCATAGATACGCTGTTTGTCACTATCTAAGGTGACATCGAGATCGTTGTTGTACTTGTACGACTTGTCYGAAATCGAGTAGTACGCGGCGACTTGCGCATTGTAGTCTTGTTGCTGAGTGCGCCAGCCTAGCTCAAAGGAGTTGGTTTTTACACCGTCCAATTCCGTGTTTTGAACACTCACGCTGTTGGTGAGGGTACCGCCTGAATATTTGCCTTTGCCGTAGAATTTGCCTGGGTCCGGCATATTAAAGCCTTGACTAAAGTTAGCCCAAACTTGTTGGTTGTCGGTTAGGTCGTACTTTAGCCCCGCATTCGCAAGCCAAATATCCTTGTCTGTGGTGCCGCCTGGGATGGCATCCGCATCTGGTAATAAGCCGAGTAGAATATAGGCTTGCTGGGTGAAGCCGATAAAATCACTGCCTTTGTACTTGGTGTACTGGTAGCGCAATCCGGCAAAGGCATTTAACTTATCGTTAACGGCCCAGTCTGCTTGAGCAAACACACCGGCATTTTGGGTATCAAAGTCAGGATAACGACCGATCGTGCCCTTTTTCTCAAACTCTAAACCATGACTTGTTGCACTGGTTGTTGAATCATAGACGTATTGCTTGGCGCGGAACTCTTCCTTGCTGTAATCCAACCCATAGTTCAGCGTGAGGTTATCCCAGTTTTTCTCCAGTAAGACTTTTAGGCCGTAAACATCGTTGCTTTGCTCTGAGCCGCTAAATAGACCGTTACGCGGAAACGGGAAATAGCCGAAGGTTTCTTCTCGATAATAGGCTTGCGCGAGTAAGGCATGATTTAGCACATTGGTATGGCTATATTGGGT
>NZ_MUFL01000017.1:0-51790 GCF_001995355.1 Salinivibrio sp. PR919
ATCATATTATGTCTGAGCAAAAGTACATCGTCGCCCTTGATCAAGGCACCACTAGCTCCCGCGCTGTAGTGATGGATCATGATGCGAACATTGTCGGTGTCTCTCAGCGCGAGTTTACCCAAATTTACCCGCAAGCAGGTTGGGTTGAGCACGACCCAATGGAGATCTACGCGACGCAAAGTTCAACGCTGATTGAAGTTTTAGGTAAGACCGGGATCCGCAGTGATGAAATCGCCGGTATCGGTATTACTAACCAGCGTGAGACCACGGTGGTATGGAATAAGGAAACGGGCAAGCCTATCTACAACGCCATCGTTTGGCAGTGTCGTCGTACCGCTGAGATCTGCGAAGAGTTGCGTGGTCGTGGGCTTGAGTCCTATATCCGTGATAATACGGGGTTGGTGCTTGACCCTTACTTCTCTGGTACCAAGGTGAAGTGGATCTTGGACAACGTTGAAGGAGCCCGTGAAGACGCTGAAGCCGGTAAGTTGCTGTTTGGTACCGTTGATACCTGGCTGGTCTGGAAGATGACGCAAGGCCGTGTTCATGTTACCGACTATACCAACGCCTCTCGAACCATGTTGTTTAACATCAACGACATGTGTTGGGACCAAAAAATGTTGGATGAGCTGGGTATTCCCGCATCAATGATGCCAGAAGTACGCCGCTCTTCCGAAGTGTACGGTCAAACCAACATCGGGGGTAAAGGCGGTACGCGGATCCCGATTGCAGGCATTGCAGGTGACCAACAAGCGGCCTTGTTTGGTCAGATGTGCGTTGAGGCTGGCCAAGCGAAAAACACCTACGGGACGGGCTGTTTCTTGCTGATGAATACTGGTCAAGAAAAAGTCACTTCCAATCACGGCTTGCTGACGACGGTTGCATGTGGTCCACAAGGCGAACCTGCTTATGCGTTAGAAGGGGCGGTGTTTATGGGCGGTGCCTCGATTCAGTGGCTCCGTGATGAGCTAAAAGTGTTAGAAGACGCTCATGACTCTGAATACTTCGCGACCAAAGTCGATACGTCAAACGGTGTCTATGTTGTGCCTGCGTTCACCGGTCTTGGCGCGCCATACTGGGACGCATATGCCCGAGGGACTATCGTTGGCTTAACTCGTGGTGTTAACTCTAACCATATTATCCGAGCTACCTTGGAAAGTATTGCTTATCAAACACGCGATGTGTTGGATGCGATGCAAGCAGATTCGGGGATCAAGCTTGCAGCACTGCGCGTTGATGGCGGTGCGGTGGCGAATGACTTTCTGATGCAATTCCAAGCCGATGTCTTGGATACCGAAGTGCATCGCCCTGAAGTGACTGAAGTCACCGCACTGGGTGCCGCTTATCTTGCCGGTATGGCTGTAGGCTTCTGGGACGGCTTGGACGAGCTAAAAGACAAAGCGAAACTGAATCGAAGCTTTGAGCCTCATCAAGACGAAGAAAAACGTAACCGTCGCTATCGTGGCTGGAAACGCGCGGTGAAATGTGCGCAAGCTTGGGCGTCGCTGCACAACGAAGACGAAGATTAATCCTCGTCACCTCTCCTCAAGGGCGCGCATTCGCGCCCTTTTTTTATCATTTCATTCGCTATTCTCATGCATGCCTTAACGTCTACAAAAACAGACTGATATAGACAACCTTCCCGTCAAAATGCGTTCGACGCTACGTAATAGGCCGGTATTTAGTTTACATATCATTCAGGCTGTTAACTATTATTCTACATTAGTCACAGACGATAGGTTTTTTTCGAACATTTTTAGTGACCGAAAACGAAAGTTGATATACAGTTAAACCCATAAATAAATGTTCGTTCGCTCAAAAAGGAACAAGGTCGACTAACAATGACTACGCCAACTACTCATAACGAAACTTTACTCGATATTCTGGTCGTCGGAGGAGGCATCAATGGTGCGGGTATCGCAGCCGATGCAGCAGGCCGTGGTCTGAACGTCGGCCTGTACGACGCAAAAGATTTTGCGTCAGCGACGTCTTCTGCAAGCTCTAAGCTAATCCACGGTGGTTTGCGCTATCTAGAGCACTACGAGTTTCGCCTTGTGTCTGAAGCCTTGGCCGAACGTGAAGTCTTGATCAACAAAGCGCCGCACATTGCTTTCCCAATGCGCTTTCGTTTGCCGCACCGCTCCTATTTACGTCCCGCGTGGATGATTCGTTGTGGTCTGTTTCTCTATGACCATCTTGGTAAACGCTCTACGTTGCCCAGCAGCCATAAAGTGAATCTGGCCAAAACTGGGTATATGAAAGACGAAATGAAGATTGGTTTCGAATACTCGGATGCATGGGTGGATGATGCGCGCCTGACATTGCTAAATGCACAATACACCCGCGAGAAAGGCGGCGAAGTCCGTAACTATTGCCAAGTGGTCGCGGCAGAGCGTGAGAATACGATTTGGCGTGTCACCTTAGAAGATACCCACACGGGAGAGCGATTCGAGCGTAAAGCGAAAGCCTTGGTGAATGCGACAGGCCCGTGGGTTAAGCAGTTTTATGATGATAGCCTGCACGAGAAATCACCGCGTGGTATTCGTATGATCAAAGGATCACACATTGTGGTGCCACGCATTCATCAAGACCCACAGGCGTACATCTTGCAGAACAACGATGGTCGCATTGTGTTTGTGATCCCTTATCTGGATAAATTCTCGCTGATTGGTACCACGGATGTGGAGCACAAAGCCGATCCGCGTGCGGCGAAAATTGATGATGCCGAAGTGGATTACTTGGTCGATGTGGTTAACCAGCACTTTACCAAACAGTTATCTCGAGACGATGTCGTTTGGAGCTATAGCGGTGTGCGTCCATTGTGTGATGATGAGTCTGATTCACCGCAGGCGATCACGCGAGATTACACCATTGAATTGGAGCAACAGGGCAATCAAGCGCCGCTCGTGTCGATTTTCGGTGGTAAACTCACCACTTATCGGAAGTTGGCAGAGTCAGCCATGCGCAAACTGGCGCCTTTCTTTGACAAGATGGGTCAGCCTTGGACCGCAAATGGTGCGCTACCGGGCGGCGACTTTAGCTGCACACGCGAACAGTTGGCAGCATCGTTTATGCAGCGTTATCCTTGGTTAGCGCAAGTGACGGCACAACGTTTTGCAGATACTTATGGCACACGTACACACCAAATGCTCGCTGGGTGTCAAAGCGAAGCGGACATGGGTCGTCGATTTGCAGACGGTGTGTATCAGGCTGAGCTCAACTATCTGATTAAGTATGAGTTTGTTCAGCATGCCGAAGATGCATTATGGCGTCGTACCAAACTTGGCTTGTATCTCTCCGAAGAACAACAAGCCGCGATTGCGGATTATATTGAGCAACAGCGAGGCAGTGTGCGTACCGTGCCGCTCAGTGCAGCGAGCTAACACGGCTGGATTGCAACAAGACTCGAACTAAGATGAAAAAGGTGCCATGGCGGCACCTTTTTTAGTTTACGCACCTGTCGGCTGGCCTATTTGTTTAATTAATGGGTGCGTGAGCGTCTTGCCGATAATGTGCTGCCGAGTGATGCGGTGATCACCATACCAATGGCGAGCCACTGACGAAGCGCAAGCTGTTCGTCGAGCACCAACAAGCCCGCCATCGCTGCCACGGCAGGCTCTAAGCTCATCATGACACTAAAGGTTTGCTTTGGCATATTACGAAGGGCAATCATCTCTAACGAATAAGGGATGGCGCTAGAGATCAACGCGACAGCAATCCCTAAAGGCAATAAATGCCATTGCAAAATGGCGCCATCGGTCGCGATATAACCGGCTGGCACCAGATACAAAGCGGCAATACTCATACCCAATGCCACCGTACCACCACCGGGTGCAAGGTTGCCTGCTTTTTGGCCAAAAAGGATGTAGCCTGCCCAGCAGCCACCCGCAGCAAGCGCGTAGGCGACGCCAATCGGATCAAGTGCATCCACACCAGAAAGATCGGGTAAGAGGGTGATGACCCCGCCCACCGCTAAGATAACCCACAGACTATCTCGCGCCCGTCGAATGGACAGCAACGCCACGAGCAACGGGCCGGTAAATTCAAGTGCTACCGCAATGCCAAGCGGGATCCGTTCGATGGCTAGATAGAGCAGTAACATCATGCCGCCAAGACAACTGCCGTAGACGATGATGGCTCGCCAATGTCGGCCTCGCGGCCATTGGCGCCAAGGCCGAAAGACGAGGCAGAGTAGCAATGCCGAAAAGCCGACACGTAATGCTGATGTGCCCACAGGACCCACTAGAGGAAATAGCTGTTTGGCAAACGAAGCGCCAAATTGAATGGCACACATTGCGCCAAATACGCTTAAAATCGCTATGAACAGTGCGGGAGCCTGCATGATTGTTCCTCCTTGCCCTCAACAAGGCTCACCTTAACATAGCGACATAAAAAAGCCGCCCCCGAGGAGCGGCGTTTATTGCTTTCATGGCAGATTAGAATTTCTGCTTGGCAGAGTCATAGGCGCTTTTCAGCGAACCGAGAGCTTGCTCTGCCCCTTGTTTTATTTCATCCCATGCTTCATCGCTCGCATCTTGCAATTCATCGATGCGCGTTTTCGCTTGTGCTTTGCGGGCGCGTAAATGCTCTATGGTTTCGCGATATTCCGCTTTTGCATGCGCGGAGGCAACATCAGCTTTTGCTTCAAGTTTATCAATTTCTTGGTTCCAGCTGTGTAAGCGTTCATGGAACTTATCAATCATCTCTTGGCGGCGCATAACACCTCCTCGGTTAAGTCAGTGGCATTTGATGACGCTTAACGTCATTGCTTATGCATTTCCGGTAATTTCAAGATTATCAACGACACGTTCCACGTCTTGTGCGTTTTCCGCCATTAATATGGCTAAATCGCGGGCCGCATCGCTTCTCACCTCGCCAGAGAGTGTGGCAACGCCATCATCAACAGACACTTCGATGTTGGTGCCGCTGATGTCTGGGTCGAGTAGCAAACTTGTCTTCAGTGACGCCGCAATTTTGGTATCGACCACGGTCTGGCCGAGATCGGCGGCTTGGCTTGCTTGTTGCGAGACAGTGAGTTCGTTTTTAACCCCGGACACGCCGTCTATTTTTTCGACCAATCCACTGGCCAAGCTTTTATCCAGTTCAGTATCCACTTGACCTGTGAGTATCACCACACCTTGCTCTACATCTGTGTCGATATCGAAATTATTGAGGTTTGTGTTTACCAACAGCATGGTTTCAGCTTTACCGTCAATCCAAGCGTCTTTGGCTTGATCTTGCCATTGATTGTTGCTGATTGCATGCGCGCTGGTGGCACCCAGTGCAAGTGCAAACCCCATTGCGACAAATAAAGGATGAAATCGACCTTGCAGAGTCGTCTTCATTGAACCCTCCTTATTTGATGAATTTGAGCAACCTCGTGGTGTTGCTGAAAGAATCTATTGCGAAGGCCATGCCAACATTTCAATTACCTGAAAAATAAATAGTTTTTGTTTTTGCTTGCTGAGATTCAAGTCAATGGATCTGTAATTTTTACAGATAAACCTGTAAAAATGACTTTCATTGTTGAGAGAGCCGTCCGCCTATGGCACGGTAACCAAACACCCATCAAGGAGGCTCGGTGATGTCTCGGATTTCTGTCGCTCTTTTGTTAAGCGAGCAAGATATAAACTGGATGAGCGACATATTGCGTCAGGCAGATGCCGACACCACACGAGTTACGGACGTTAAGCAGGGAGTTCGGGCGTGGCAAGCCGCGCCTGCGGATCTGGTGGTGTGTGATCTTGATGAATTGGGAGACGATGCGGAGCTTATCTGGCAACGGATGGAACAATCGCCTGACACCGAGTGGCTTTTACTCAGCCGCGGGGACCCGCATCCCGACTGGAATGCCAAGGCGCAACAATGTGTCGCGACGGTTTTTCGGCGGCCCGTGGATCCCGAGTTGATTCAGGCGTTCATCGATGACACGCTGATGCAGCAAGGACAATCTTGTCGAGCGACTAAACCGATATTGACGAGTCAAGCGAACCAGTTCGGATACTTGCTCGGCAGTTCATCGCCCATGCGGCATTTGTATCGAGTCTTAAAACGGCTGGGTCCAACCGGTGCTAACGTATTGATTGTTGGCGAGAGTGGGGTGGGTAAAGAGCATGTTGCGAAAACCTTACATCGATTAGGTTGTGACCCTAACGCCCCCTTTATGGCGATTAACTGCGGGGCACTAAGCCCTGAGTTGATAGAGAGCGAGTTGTTTGGTCATGTGAAAGGCGCATTTACAGGGGCACACCAAGATCACGCGGGTATTTTTCATCAAGCGGAAGGCGGCACCGTCTTTCTTGATGAAATCACCGAAATGCCACAAGCGCTACAGGTAAAGTTGCTACGTGTGTTGGAGTCCGGAGAATATCGCCCAGTGGGCTCGACACACAATCAACGCGCCAATGTTCGTCTTGTCGCGGCGACTAACCGCGACCCACAACAAGCAATCGCATCCTCACGATTGCGTGAAGATATCTACTATCGCTTAGCTCAGTTTGTGGTCAATGTGCCACCCCTTCGGGAGAGAGAGGGAGACATTGAAGCACTGACGACCCATTTTTTGGCCGAACTCAATCATCAATTCCACACCCAGAAGGGGATCGACCCTCAAGCGATAAAACGCTTAAATGCCCACCGTTGGCCCGGCAATGTTCGCGAACTCAAGCATGCGATTGAGCATGGCTATTTGCTTTGTGCTGAGACGATTTTGCCCGATGACTTACCGCAAGCGGTGATCACGCCTACCAACTCATCGACGGCGATCATGTTACCCGAATCGCTGACGTTAGACGCGCTAGAGCGTATAGCGATTACCCAAACCTTGGCACGTTGTGATGGCAATAAAACGCGCACGGCTGAAGTGCTTGGCATTAGTCCGAAAACGCTATACAACAAACTGAATCAGTATCACTCAGTCTCTTCGTCCTCAACAGCGGGAGAAAGGATCGATAGCGATCGCGGCTGAATACGAATGTCGAGCTTGCGGTCGCGATAAATTTCCCCATCGATGACATAGTCGGTGGTATGCGGAAAGCGCACGGCGACATGGGTCGCCTGTTGGTGATGTGTGAAGCGACYGACGGGTGTATCGAGTAAGCTGGTAAGGGCGAGCTCAGCGAGCGAGAGAACCGCACCAGTCTTGGTTGCCGATGGGGTCAACCAAGTGACGTCGAGCTTGCCWTCCGCGTGATTCGGTTGACCACGGCCTTGGGCAAGTAAGGTTGTCATTGGGGCGGCATTGGCAATGACCATGCTGGTGGTTTCAATGGTTTGAGACGGCTGCTTATCGATACGAATCGATAAGGTCATTTTGGCATTTTGGTTTGCCGCACCCAGTAACCCTTGCAAATAGGCCCATTGCCCACTTTGGTTTTTTTGTTCACGCGCCGCATAGCGGATCATTTGTTGCTCAAAGCCAACACCTACAACCAATAACGCGACACGGCCATTGCAACGTGCGGTGTCGATGCGATTAGGGATGCCATCGAGAATCACCTCACAAGCGGCATCAATGCTGAGGAATTTCGATTTGATCCCCCAAAGTGCATGACAAAGCGCATTGGCGGTGCCAAGGGGCAGTACCCCGAGCGGCGTGTCGGTGTTGACCAGCGCACGCGCTACCGCATTGACTGTGCCATCCCCGCCTGCGGCAATCACGACATCGGCATGGTGTGCCACGGCGCGACACGCAAGTTGATAGGTACGTCGATTGTGGCGAGTATGATGGACCACCACGCGATAGCCTTCGCCTAAATAGTCTTGAATATACCGTTTGTGCTTTTGCCACTTACCACCACCCGCTGCTGGGTTGGCGATAATCCAAGCAATGGGTCGATCAAGTCTTAATGCACCGTCTTGCTGGAAGCGTGATAGTGCCCGAAATTGGCGCCGATTAAGCTGAGCTTTGGGACGTATTGAGCGGATGCTGTTTAGTACGCTGTTGAGGTTTTTGTCCGGCTCTAGGGCCCATAAATATGCCGCAGCCACCATCACAGAGCGACCACGGCCTAACGCACAGTGCACCACCACGGTCTCGCCACGCATGCGTTGCTGATGGATCCACTGCAACGCTCGCATCAATTGGCTACGGGAAGGATACGCATGATCGAGGACAGGCACCGAGAGGTAACTGATTTCACGGGTCTCGCTAAAACTGTTTAAGCTCTCGAATTCAGCGGTCACGTCCAAAATGCCGCCAATGCCTTGAGTTTGAATGTAGTTCAGATCGTGACGCGTCAGCCGCGCGCCAACATAAAGCCCGGATGCAATTTTTTGAATAGCAGGCTCGGTATCACGATGACGTGCCCAGCGATTATAAAGGTGCGTGCAAACGAAAAATGGCGCAAATAGTCCATGGATGAGGGTTGGGAGTTGGCCAGTGTATCGCTTGCGAAAAAGGCGCGGTTGATTACGCCAGTATGCAAAACTGACGGCAATAAAGGCGATGCCACTCCAAAGCAGCAGCACATCGAGAGCAAGCCAAGGTGTCCAAACCGTCACTAAAACGAGCGCAGCGCCGATGAGCGCGTAGAGTGGGCCAACGATCACATGTTCTCCTTGCAGGCCATCCGTGTGCGTATCGGTATGATTCGCTTAGGTATCGCCAATGACGACTATAGCTTAGCAGGAGAGGAGATAGAAACGAAAACGGCACGCTACCATTGCGTGCCGTGTAAAGTCTCGTATCAGTTATGGACTGATTAAACGTCTTTCTTCTGTGCTTGTTTCTTTTGCTTTCTCATCGCACGCCGCGCTTCGATGATATGTTTTGCTTCGCCGCCCACATGTTGCTCTCCACGCTCGCGAGCCAGTTGCACTTGGCGTTCGCGCTCACGAAAACGCGCTTTCTGCTCCTCGGTGTGTTTGTCATAGCATTTCGGACAGGATACGCCTTGCTCATAGTGTTCGCTTTCCATATCGGCTTTGGTGATCGGTAGGCGGCATGCATTACACATGGCGTACGATCCTTTCTCGAGCGAATGATTTACCGCCACGCGGCCATCAAACACATAGCACTCGCCATTCCAAAGACTCTTACTCTCAGGCACTTCTTCGAGGTATTTTAGGATCCCACCTTCTAAGTGATAGACCTCGTCAAAGCCTTTTTCCTTCAAAAAGGCCGTTGATTTTTCGCACCGAATGCCACCGGTACAGAACATGGCGACTTTTTTATGCTTGCTTGGATCGAGGTGCTTTTCTACATAATCGGGAAAATCACGGAAGCTTTCGGTGTGAGGGTTAACCGCGCGCTCAAAGGTCCCGATTTCAATTTCGTAGTCGTTCCGTGTATCAATGACCAGCACCTCAGGATCGCTAATCAGATCGTTCCATTCCGTCGGCTTCACGTAGGTACCGACTGTATGGCGAGGATCAATCCCCTCAACACCCATGGTGACGATTTCTTTTTTCAGCTTTACCTTGGTGCGATTGAAAGGTTGGCTGTCTTCAAAAGACTCTTTGTAGTCAATGTCCGCAAGGCGAGCATCGTTTTTAAACCAAGCAAACAGGGCATCAATGCCTTCGCGGCGGGCGGCGACGGTGCCGTTAATCCCTTCTTTAGCGAGCAGTAGCGTGCCGCGCACTTGGTTTTTTTCCATCACCTCTTGCAGCGGGGTACGAAGATCTTGGTAGTCATCAAGGGTGACGAACTTATAAAGCGCACAAATAACGTAGGCGGACATGTTGTTTCCTCTTGCTGGCTGGAGCGTAAATCCAGTGCATGGATTGTGGGTTCAAAAGACGCGCGAAGTATAGCGAATGGCACTGGGGCTAAACACCGGCGAAAAGTAAGGTTAAACGTTTTGTGCCCGTGTTGCTTTGGTTAGGTGCGGGTCGGTTTATTTATTTGTGTTCAAATCAAAGTGCTACGGTAATTATTCACCTCAGTGCATTGCTAATGAGATATAAGTCACGTATTGGCCGGGTTTTTGTCGCGAAATTACGGATTTCGCCGTAGTTTGGATGGGTTTTTAGTCACGCCAGTAAGAATTTATTGCTTTATGGTCTAATTATTTTGCTGGTTGGCGTGCATCGACTAGGCCGGAGTCTAGAGAGCAAAGTAATTAGCCAAGCATCAAGAAAGGATGCGAGACATGATTGAAGAATGGATTAATGCCTTTGTAGGCTTTATTTGGGGAAAACCGATGCTGATCTTACTGGTCGGTGGCGGATTGTTTTTCACCCTATACGGAAAGCTCACACCTTTTCGTTATATGGCGCATAGCGTCAAGCTATTAACCGGTAAAGTGGATGATGGCAGCGGTCATGGTGATTTATCTCATCGCAAAGCCTTAGCGGCAGCACTGTCCGGTACGCTAGGTCTTGGCAATATCGCGGGTGTCGCGTTGGCGCTGAGTGCGGGGGGACCGGGGGCGGTTTTTTGGATGTGGCTTACCGCGTTACTGGGGGTATCGACTAAGTTCTACACCTGCACACTGGGAGTCATGTACCGCCACAAAGACGCCAAGGGAAATGTACACGGTGGCCCCATGTATACGGTTCAGCATGGGTTGGGCCCGAAGTTTAAATGGTTGGCGGTGATGTTTGCCATTGCAGGTTTGATGGGATTTGTGCCGTCATTTCAGATCAACCAACTCGGCGCTGTGGTGCAAACTCAACTGTTTCCGGGGGTCGCTTGGTTAGAGAGCAGTGCCTTCTCGTGGGGAATGGGCATTGTTCTCGCCGTGTTCGTCGGCATGGTGATTTGGGGTGGCCTTAAGCGTGTCGCTGACGTCGCTGGGGCTTTGGTGCCTTTGATGGCGGGAAGCTATATGGTCATGGCGATAGCCGCGTTGG
The DNA here is from genome assembly GCF_001995355.1 of Salinivibrio sp. PR919. NCBI lineage: Bacteria > Pseudomonadati > Pseudomonadota > Gammaproteobacteria > Vibrionales > Vibrionaceae > Salinivibrio > Salinivibrio sp. PR919. The sequence continues at coordinate 10,798 of NZ_MUFL01000017.1, forward strand.
CGCTCAATGCGGAACGTGTACCCGGTGTGTTCCAGTCTATATTTACCAGTGCGTTTTCACCGGATGCGATGTTTGGTGGAGTACTAAGTGTGATCATCATCGGTGTGAGTCGTGGTGCCTTTTCTAATGAGGCAGGGATTGGCACTGAAGTCATGGCACACAGTGCGGCGAAAACCAATGAGCCTGTGCGTGAAGGTTTGGTGGCGAGCTTGGGTCCTATCATCGATACCTTAATTGTTTGTAGCTGTACCGCCTTAGTCATTCTCGTCACTGGTGTGCTCGATCAAGCTGAGGGCATGCAAGGCGTGAGTTTGACCATGGCGGCTTTCAAAGCGGCGTTTGGTGCACCAGGCGCGTGGTTGCTAGCGGCACAAGTGCTGATCCTCTCTTTTACCACCGTCTTTACCTTCTGGTATTACGGCTATAAGTGCTTTGTGTATTTGTTCGGTGAAAAAGCCGGCCAGTACTACAAGTATCTGTATCTCTCACTGGTCGTGCTGGGGGCAGTGGTGTCGCTAGATGTGGTGTTCTTGTTCTTGATCGGAGCGTACGGATTGATGGCGGTGCCGACCATGGTCTCTGGCCTACTGTTGGCGCCGAAGGTAAACCAAGCCGCAAAGGCCTATTTCAATGGCCGACGTTATCAGTCGCATAGCGGATCACAAGCCACTAACCTTTGAATTAATTGAATAATCAAAAGGCTGCCTTGACGGCAGCCTTTTTTTGTTGCGGTGAGAGCCACGGGCGTGGTAGGCGAGTACTCGCGTTATCAATCGTCGAGTGGGGCACCAAAGATATACTTATCTGCCAGTCCGACCATGCGACCAATTTCTGGCTTGGTAATGGTGTCATTGGCACCAAGCTGTAAGGCTTTAGCGCGGTTGTCTTCACTCATGATGGAGGAGAACATCACGATAGGCATGGTTTTGTAGGTGTCTTGTTCACGCAAGCGCTTGACCAAGTGCATACCATCCATGCGTGGCATTTCGACATCTGAGATAATGGCATCCACAAATTCAGTGATCGCCACACCTTCTTCTTTCGCAATTTTCTCAAACTCCATCAGCTTCTCAAAGGCTTCGCCACCGTCTTTCGCAGACAAAATATTGTAGCCCGCTGAACGTAGCGTATTTTCGATCAGGCTGCGGATAAAGGCAGAATCATCAACCACCAATACGGTTTTTGCTTCTCGCTTTTTCGCACTGGTTTCGGAAATATTGACGCTGCGGTCTTGGGTCACGTCATATTTTTCCATGCTCAACTCGGGGTTGATGTCGGCGATGATTTTTTCAAAGTCAAGAATCATGATGAGGTTGTTGTTTTTGCGAACCACCGCAACCACACAGTCTTGTTCTCCAGCTTCTAGGAATTGACTGGGTGACTCCACCGCTTCCCACGAGATACGGTGAATGCGACTAATACTGTCGATCAAAAACCCATTCGTCATGTTGTTAAAGTCGGTGACAATCACAAACTTGTTGTCTTTTTCTGGGCGGGTTGGCACCCCTAGCCAGCCTGCGAGATCAATCAAGGGAGTGAGTTTTTCACGAGAAGAAAACACGCCAATCATGTGAGGCTGTGCATTGGGATAATCGGTTGTTTCAGGCACTTGAATAACTTCACGGACTTTGGCGACGTTAATCCCGTAGTAACAGGTTTTTGTACTGCCGTCCGGAAGTTGTTTCATAAGGTGAAACTCGATGATCTCGAGCTCGTTAGTGCCACTTTCCGTCAGTATTGCGTTTTTTGATGGCTCGTCGTTCATGCCTACCACATTTCCTATCGATAACAGCGAAGATTGCTGACAAACACAGCGATAAATCCAGTATAAGCCTGTGATCAATAAAGCGACAATATTTGCCAAATAATCGAACGGCGTTCTGTGGTCTATCACGCTAAATTCGGCTTGGAAATCAGCGCTAAGTTACAGCTTAGTAACAAAAAAAGCCTGCACTGAGGCAGGCTTTAGTGGTTGGGTCCATGTAATTGGAATTAAGGTAACGCGACTTCAAGATGATAGTTACCGATCATTTTTCCTTGGTCATTCAAGAAGCGCGTGTAGGAGAAGGGTTCAAGATCAATGGTCGTTGGTAGACCACGTACCACTTCGTTCATCACCTTTCCGGTGATGGCAGAGGTCAACATACCGGTACGGAAATGCCCACATGCATTGAGGTAACCGTCAATACCCGGCACTGCACCAAGAATTGGCAGTTCATCAGGTGAGCCCGGACGCAAGCCTGCCCAGCAGCGCTTGATATTCATCTTTTTCAGCTCGGGGATAGACTTCATGGCGCCTTGTGCCAGCTGCTTGATGTACTTGATGTCTGTGGTGGTATCAARACCACGCTCTTCGGTGGTTGAGCCAATCAAGACTTCGCCGTTATCTTTTTGAGCGATGTAACAATCACTGGTGGTTAAACAACCATTTAAAAGCTTCGGTAGCTTCTCGGAGACGATCACTTGGCCTTTGACTGGGAAGACAGGCATTGGCATGCCCGTCGCCCACAAGCTAAGTTTTTCCGCCCATGCGCCACCCGCGTTAATCATGGTGCCACAACCTAGCTTGCCGTTTTCTGTTTCAACCGCGACAACGCGGTTACCTTGTCTCACCACACCCGTAACTTTGGTATTGAGATATAGCTCGACACCGTTTTGCCGTGCTGCTTCCAAATAGGCCTCGTTGAGGCGATAGGGGTTGATTTGGTGATCCCCCTCAAACTCCATCGCACCAATGGCAGCGCGCGACACGTTAGGCTCTTGTGCGTGAAGGTCTTCTTGAGACACCCAGCGGACATGCTCTTGGCGATCAGGTATGGCTGCCGCAATGTGCTCGGCATAGAGTTTGTCGTATTTATCAAACATGACAAACTTCAGACCGGTACGCTCAAACTTAAAGTCCACACCGTGATGCGTCATCAGGTCATCATACAATGCCGGATAGAGCTGGTTAGACAGCATCGCCATATCGAAGAAGGGTTTGGGCATAATGTGCGGTTTGATCTCTGGTGATCCACCTTCGCCGCTTTCTTGCATCTGCTTAGAAAGGGTTTTAAACAGGATAACGCCGCAACCAAGGCCGGTTGACTCGCCCATCGCCCATAGGCCACCGGCTGACGCACGTGAGGCGTTTCCGGGGTATTTATAATCGACAACCGCGATGGATAAGTCGCGCTCGCGGCTTAAATGGTAAGCCACCGATGCGCCGATCACGCCGCCGCCACAAATTACGATGTCGTACTGTTTCATGCGTCATCCTCCAACGCAGCAAAAGGAATAGGGTCGAGTGGGAATCGAGGGCGAATCAAAGGCTGAGGCGACGTCGTGCTCTCATTGAGTCGGTCGTAGCAGTAGTGCGCACAGGTTTTTCCTTGGCAGTCACCCATGGTAACGCGGGTACGCATTTTCAACGTAATCACATCCTTGACGCCTTGATTGATGGCGTTATCAATGTCCGCCTTTTTCACTTGCTCGCAGCGACAGATCACTGTGTCTTTTTCCGGCAAACTGAGCAGGCCTGGGCGACGGTAGCCTGCCGTATCAAAGCCTTTACGGAAACGGTAGCTCTTTTCGAGCTGATGACGTAGAGCCTTAAACTCATTGTCAAGATTAGGCATTGAAATATTGCGTGCCTTCAGTGCGGAGTACGCCGCAATCTTTCCTTCCAACATGGCGGCTTCTGCGCCGGCAAATTTCACGGTATCACCGGCGCAGTAAACATTGTCGACACTGGCTCGTTGCCACTCGTCCACCACGGGGATCGCCCCGCTCATGTGATCGTACTGCATATCTAGTCCCATTAGTTGCGCAAGCTGAGAGCGTGCCGCAAAGCCGTAACCCACACCAAGCAAATCAGCATTTATGGTTTCAGCACGGCTAACATCTGGGTGCCAGTCTTTACTGTAGGGGGCTACCGTGACGTGCTCGACTTGGGGGTCACCCGAGGCTTTGACTACGCCCCAACCGTAATGCATCGGGATATGGTGGCGTTTGAGATACATCATCATCGAGAGGCCATCTAGCGCGAGCTGTGGACGGTTGAGGAGGGCGAGTGTTTCACGTGCCAAGTCTTTGAATGGCGCCGCTTCATAGATACCCGCGATATCACAACCGGCTTTGTGAAGCTGACAAGCAACCAAGACGAGCAAAGGCCCTGTGCCGGTGATCACGCAGCGGTGACCGGGACGCACCAAGCCGCTTTTTATTTGAAGTTGGATACCCCCGAGAAGCATCACCCCAGGCATATCCCAGCCGGGAAAGGGAATGCTGCGCTCTTGGCAACCGGTGGCGAGGATCAACTGCTCATAGTCAATCGTTGATAGCGTGTCTTCATGAGCAGTGAGGAGGTGTTGATCCGCCATTGGCCCCAGTACCCGTGTCAAACTACGTAGGTCAATCAAATCCTGATGCTGGCGATATTGTTCGCGCAGGGATTGTGAAGTGGCCTTCCATTTGTCATCCAAGTGAGGCAGCGCGTCAGCATCTCGCCACGGACCACGGTAGACGACGCCACCGGGTTTGGGCGCTTCATCAACAATAATACTGGCAACCTTGTGCTTGGCCAGTGTGACCGCGGCAGACAAGCCGGCAGGTCCAGCACCAACAATAACAACAGGTTTAGACATGGGTTTCTCCTTGCTCGACGGTACTGCGTTCAAGATCCTTGCTCTCAACTACAATGTTGGCTTCAGTGCGGACATCCATATCCGGCTGAACGGCGACTTGGCACGCACGTTGTTTATGGCGGCCGTTGATTTCCAGCGTGCAGCAATGACACACGCCCATGCCGCAATAGGCACTCGCTAATCGGCCATAATCATTTTTAGATAGCGCACGGATATTGCTCGCAAGCAAGGTRCTTAGCACGCTTTCTCCAGCGATGGCAGGAACCGTCTCGCCATTGACACGGATCGAGAAGGTTTTGCCAACTGCATCGGTAATGTCTTGGGATCGTTTCATCGTTTTAATTGGCTCATTGGTATGTTGTCGGGACAGTGATGACTCCCACTCAGGCTGTTTAAGTGAGTGGACCTTATTGTCTTATTTATTAGGCGAGGCGTATGTTWTAGCCGAGTCGTGAAATGCGTGTTACTTTTTGTTGCGTTTTCGTTATCCCTCACAAAAAATAAGGAAAAATAAGATCTATTGTGATCATTATCATGATATCGATCTGTTTTATTGAGTGATGTGAAAGTGAACACTCGTTATGGAGGAGCACGTGCTATTGCGTGAAAGGGTTGGCTGTGTCATCAATGAGTGATGAGGGCAGTAATGTTGATAATCAGGAGACACGAATGACGGAGTCAGGATCTCAATGGTTGGAAGATGTGAGAACGATGCGCGAGACGTTCGACGCGCAGAAAGCGCAGGCCTCTCAAGTACCATTTTTAGATTACCCTCATCGGCGAGATGCGCTACTGCGCTTGCGTCAGGCCATCAAGCAAAAATCGTCTGCGTTACAACAAGCCTTGAGTGATGATTATGGCTATCGAGCGCCCGTTGATACGGAAATAGCCGACATTCTGCCTCTGCTACACCAGATTGATTACACCCGTCGTCGTTTAAAACGATGGATGAAGCCGCAAAAGCGGCGTACCGGGATAACTCTGCTGGGAACGCAATTAGTGGTGCATCAACAACCCAAAGGCGTAGTTGGGATTATCGTGCCTTGGAATTTTCCGATCATGCTGGCCGTGAGTCCGCTGATTTGCGCGGTGGCGGCCGGCAATCGCGTAATGCTTAAGCTTTCGGAGTTCACGCCTAACACCAATCGAGTATTACGCGCGTTAATCGCTGAGGTGTTTAGCCCAACTGAAGTGGCTGTGATTGAAGGGGAAGTTGAAGTATCACGCCGTTTTACCGAGTTAGAGTTCGACCACCTCTTTTTTACCGGCTCAACCCAGGTTGGAAGACAAGTCATGCTGTCTGCAGCCGATAATTTGACACCAGTGACCCTCGAATTGGGAGGCAAGTCACCGGTGATTATTGATGATCAGATTGACATGGATATCGCTGTGTCGCGGCTCATTTATGGTAAGTGTTTAAACGCCGGGCAGATATGTGTTGCTCCCGATTATGTGCTTTGCCCTGAGCATCGCCAAGAGGCCTTTATCCACGCCTATCAACGGGCATTTCGAGCTCTATACCCTGACTTTGAAACCAATCCGGATTACRGCCAGATCATTAATCAAACTCAAGCGACACGGCTACAAGAAACGCTCCAAGATGCCCTTGATAAGGGAGCGCGTCGTTGGTGTGCACTCGACCAGCAAACCATGCCGACCGCAGAAAAAAGACGTTGGCCGACCCAGTTGTTGACCCAAGTCACCGATGATATGCGGGTGATGCAAGAAGAGATTTTTGGTCCGCTTCTGCCTGTGGTTACCTATCAAGATTTCTCTGAGGCGTTGAGTTATATTCAGGCGCGCCCGCGACCGCTCGCTTTGTATTTGATGAGCAATGATGCGAAGAAACGCACGCAAGTCACCACACAGCTTCACGCCGGCGGGATGGGGATTAATGAAACCTTGTTTCATGTTGCTGCCGAAGATGCGCCTTTTGGCGGCATTGGCGATTCCGGCATGGGGCATTACCACGGTATTGAAGGCTTTTACACCTTTAGCCACAGTAAAACCGTCCTCACCCGCGATAAATGGGACACCAGCTTTTTAGTCAAACCGCCGTACAACCGCTGGTACAAACGCTTAATGCGCTGGTGGCTGATGCGGTAATAGCCTATTGGTTTCAAATTTATGCTTGGAGATATTGCGCATACATTATTTGTTAACTACTAATTAAGTTATTACTTACTTAATGTTGGTTAGCTTATGGTACGTTCGAATTCTATTTCAGAACGCCGTCATTTTCTTAAATTACTGGCGGGAGCCGGCGCCCTCACCATGCTTCCTGTCAGCGTACCTTCTCGCGCACAAAGCCAAGCCAAGATTATCATTGTGGGAAATGGCGCGGCAGGTATCGCACTCGCTAATCGATTAGCGCAGCGTCTCCCGGCAAGAAACATCAGTCTAGTAGGCGCAAGAAAACAGCACTTGTATCAACCTGGACAAACGTTGGTCGCTTCCGGCCTTTGGAAAGCGTCACAGCTTATCTCCACGACGGAGGAGTGGCTCTCAACAGGTATTCGCTGGCATCAACAGAATGCTGTATCCCTGATGCCACATGAGAAGCAAGTTGAACTCGAGGATGGTGTCAAGCTCAGCTTCGACATACTAGTTGTCGCTATGGGTACGCAGTTGAACTATCACCTCATAGAGGGGATGGAGGAGTCTCTCGTGGGTCAGCGTGGTATTGGGAGCGTTTATCCCGGCCCGGCAGGTGCACAAGCCACTGATATGGCTTTTAAGCAGTTTATGGATAAGGGAGAGGGCAAAGCCATTTTCACATTGGCGGATACACCTATTAAGTGTGCAGGTGCTCCACTCAAAATGACGTTTACCTCGCTTGCTCGTCTTGAACAAAGCGGTCACCGTCAGGCGTTTGATGTGAGCTTTACCACACCGTTTAAAGAGCGTTTGTTCTCTATTCCTGTTTATAACGACTTTGTGATGAAACGCTTTAGCGAGCAGGGTGTCGAGATTGCTGACGAGAAGAAGTTAATTGGAATTGATGCTGAGCATAAACAAGCACGTTTCTCGCTTTTAGGCACGGGCCAGACGATAGAAGAAGAATATGATTACATTCACGTTGTCCCACCAATGAGTGCTCCTGATGTGGTTAAGCATAGCGACCTTATTTGGGACCAAGGTCCTCATCAAGGCGAGTGGATGGCGGCGGATCAATATACGTTGCAGCACCCAAGGTTTCCTTACGTCTTTGGGGTTGGTGATGTGACCGGTATTCCGCTATCGAAAACGGCCGCGAGTGTGAAAAAGCAAGTACCGGTTGTTGAAGCCAATATTATTAGTTATCTAAACGATAAGCCCTTGGAGGCTGAATTTAATGGTTACACATCCTGCCCACTTATCACGGGGTTTGGTAAAGCAATATTAGCCGAATTTGGTTATGGCGGGACATTGCTGCCTTCGTTTCCTTTTATTAGTCCAACAGAAGAAACCTGGATGGCTTGGGTAATGAAAGAGCAAATGTTGCTACCGGCCTATCAAGCAATGCTTGATGGTAAAATATAACGGAGGTGCACGTCATGACGCTTGATGCCGTAATTACTGTATTCTTATACTCTCTTTCTCCTTACTGGATGTGGTTGCTATTACTGGTGGCTATGCCTGTCCTGGCGGCGATCGTTTTCCGTCGGTTTTCGTTAGATAGCGCTAAGCGTTCCCTCTTTTTTTGTGGTGTCATTGGTGTTGTTGTTGCTCTCAGTGCGCCACCTCTAACCGGTTCATCACTTTCCATGCTTAATGGTGTTGCAGACTGGACATTGCTGCTGTTAATTGCTTTGTGCGCGACAGGATACTGTCTCTTATTGGCTGCAATCGTTGTTGTACCAAGGTGTAAGCCGTTATTTGAGAAATGAGCGATGTCTCGAAGGATATGGCTTGGAGTATCGTTTGTCCGCGCAGCGGCCTAAACTTTTCTGAGAAATTGATCTATATCTTTGGTTGTTACATAACTGTTAAAAGTGGTGCGAAGCAACCAAAGGAGCGACACAATGGCGTTTTCAGTACAACCCGATTCCATGTTGCCAGACATTGGCGATCATGAGCGCGCGATGGTTGAGCAGGAAGTAAAGCTCGCCGTGGCCGATGTTAACGGACAATCGTTAGGCTATTTAGCGATGGTGCCGGATGCGCAGCGTTTCCTGACGCTGACTCAAGACACCAATGAGGCCTTAAGCTTTATCAAGACGCCCTGCAGTGTTAATGCAGGCTACTATCAATGGTCGTTTTTTTATGATGACATTGAGTATGGGCTGGATTGTTTAATTGATCCGGACAGAAACAAATGTCGACTTTACGCCAATGATCACGCCGCCGCTGCACCATCATGGAAGTTGTGCTACGACAAGGAGCTGGGTCCTCTTATGATGGCAGCTCCTATCTCTGCGATTGGTCCCGGTACACGTGTTGCAGTGACGTCTGAAGACGCAAGTGTCCCCAATGTTCTTGTGGGCGCGCTCGAAGGCGGCGTATTAATTCATGAAGAACCAAACTAACCCTCTCTAAATCAAGTTGTTACCTTTTTCTTCGCCAGCGCTTAGCCGCTGGCTTTTTTGTTGGGTAATGCTCACTCTCTGTATACGAGAATGAATCAGATTTCATCTCATTTGTGCATCATGTCAAAAATAATAGATCTAATTTGTCTGACATGTGAGACATAAAGATCTGCATCGAGCGTGCGAATTTTCACTGTAAACAAAAAGTTAAATAAATTGTAAATAATAATATAGTCAATAATGCTGATTGATTACTCAAATAAAGCAAATCCCACTGCAGAAAAAATGCTTTTTGATGCATAGCTTTATAAGCGTGCTTGTTGTTTTTTGTAGGCAATTATGACTTTCTACGTTTAACCATTGTAAGGAATACAATATGTTAAAGCATGTTCTTAGCTGCTGTATCGCATCTGCACTCGTGACTGCTTCACCCTCTGTGCTCGCAAAACAAGAGGACGGTAAACAAGCGATTGCTCAGCAGCAAACGCTAGCTCCATTAGTGGTTGCATCAGACAAGCAGGGTATTGAGGACCAATACATTGTGGTGTTTAAGCAACCAATGACACTCAGTGATGATCCACAAGCGTTAAAAACCTTCACACAGCAAACGGTTTCCAGCATGGTCAACCAACATGCGGTTAAGGTTGAGAAAGTGTTTGATCGCTCGCTGAGTGGTTTCGTGGCCAAATTAACACCAGAGCAATTGCGTGCGCTACGCATGGATTCACAAGTTGATTTTATCGAACAAGATAAAACGATTTCCTTGGACCCGGTAATCACCCCAAACGCGAACCAGAGCAATCCAGTTTGGGGGTTGGATCGCATTGATCAACGTAACTTGCCTTTGGATAATAATTACAGTACCAACTTTGATGGTACAGGTGTGACGGCGTATGTCATTGATACTGGCGTGACAACGTCACATGTTGAGTTCGGCGGTCGTGCTCGCTCTGGCTATGATTTTGTTGATAACGACAATGACGCCTCAGACTGTAACGGTCATGGTACCCATGTGGCCGGTACTATCGGGGGAAGCCAATATGGTGTCGCCAAAAATGTCGACATCGTTGGGGTGAGAGTCCTTAGTTGTAGCGGCTCAGGTTCAACGTCCGGCGTGATTGGCGGGGTTGACTGGGTGGCARCCAATGCCAGTGGACCGTCAGTGGCAAATATGAGCTTGGGTGGCGGTGTATCAACCGCACTGGATAGAGCGGTTGCCAGTGCCGTGCAATCGGGTGTGAGCTTTATGTTGGCAGCAGGGAATTCCAATGCCGATGCATGTAACAGCTCACCGGCCCGTGAGCCAAGCGGTGTCACCGTGGGCTCTACCACCAGCAGCGATAGCCGCTCAAGCTTCTCAAACTGGGGCAGCTGTGTCGATGTGTTCGCACCGGGCTCTCAAATCAAGTCAGCGTGGTATGACGGTGGCTACCGCACCATCAGCGGGACTTCGATGGCGACCCCTCATGTTGCGGGCGTGGCGGCTTTATATTTGCAAGAAAACAGCAACCTATCTCCTGCACAAGTAGCAAGCTTGATTAGCAACCGTGCCAGTGTGGGTAAGATTAGTGACACGCGCGGAACGGTTAACAAATTGCTCTATAGCCAAGCTGACAGTAGCTGTGAGCCAGATTGTGGTCCAACGCCGGATCCTAAAGATAAGCTTAAAAATGGTCAGCCGGTCACGGGCATCTCTGGTGGGCAAGGTGCGCAACGCTTTTTCTACGTGGATGTAGAAGCCGGTCAGCGCCTTAGCGTGAATATCAGCGGAGGGTCGGGTGATGCAGACTTATATGTTCGCTATGGCGCCAAACCTACGCTATCGAGCTGGGACTGTCGTCCATACAACTATGGTAACAGTGAAGTGTGCACCGTGCAGAGCACCCAGAAGGGTCGTTATCATGTCATGCTAAATGGTTATACCGCCTTTAGCGGCGTGAGCGTTACGGCACGATATTAGTCGTCGATGCGCGCGGTTGGCGCGACCATGATGACTTATACCGAATAGACAGCGCGGCGATTGCCGCGCTTTTTTGTGTACGCCTATTGGCTGTATTGGGTTAGACAATCACACAGTAACGAGATAAAGCCTTCACGGTTGATCTTCATCGCCACATCAGCGTTAGCGGCATGACCGGTCACTCGATAGCGATCAACCACAGTCATTCCGGTGGTGAGTTTGCCTTGTGTTTCTATATCCACCCATACGGATTCACAATCGAACAACTCAGGCTTGATAAGCCAAGCAATCGTACAAGGATCGTGGAGGGGCGAGCCGTCGAGTTGCCACTTGGGATCGCGGTGATAACGCATAAAGAATTCCAGCCACCCCGCGACGGTCTGTGCCACGGGGTTATCAATGGCGCGGATAGTGGCAACGTCGGCATCTTTGACCAAGGCTTGATGGGTCACATCCAAGCCAAACATGGTGATAGGGATCCCTGAATGAAACACACGGTGAGCGGCTTCAGGGTCAACATAAATATTAAACTCTGCAGCGGGGGTCCAATTCCCCAATGTGGCCCCTCCACCCATGAGAACGATACGCTTGATGCGATTGGCTAGGTGCGGATAAGTCGCAAGCAGCAGTGCGACATTGGTTAGTGGACCGGTGGCGACGACCGTTATCGGTTGATGGCTAGCTTCTAACACGCGTGCCATCACACTGATGGCATTATCGGGTTGAGCGTCCATCGCGGGTGCAGGGAGTTCAGGGCCATCAAGCCCTGACTCACCGTGGACATTATTCGCCACCACAAGGTCACGCAGCAGAGGCTTATGGGCTCCCCCTGCGACAGGAATGTCGTGGCGATTTAATAAGGTGAGGATCCGTCTAGCGTTGTAAAGCGTCTTATCCAGCGTCTGATTGCCGGCACAGGTGGTAATGGCCTTAATAGTGAGCTGATCGAGTGCACAAGCCATCACCAGCGCGATGGCATCATCGTGTCCCGGATCGCAATCAATGATAATAGGTTCACCCATTGCACACTCCTTTTTATTGTGTGTTCGGTTGCGGCGTTTTGCGGTCTGGCGTTGGCAGTGATTGTGCTGATTGGGGCCAGCCGCTCATTTCATGATTTGATCACGCTACGTGTGATTTCGACTGGTGACTGTGAGCTAGCTCGTTCTATTGAGATTGGCTGGGTGAGGTATGTAACAGATGAAAAAGATATCATCAAAAATGTGATTCTTGGAGTAACAATATGTCAACATGCCATGAACGAAAATGTGGTAGTTACATCATTTTGCAAACAATCCAATCAATCTAAACATTGGTAATAATTTGGTCTTTTAATCCACAATTAAGCCATTAATTCAGAATAATATGTTGGTTATTAAAAATATTGCCAGTTTATGTGACAAGTTTTTAACAAAACAATTAGTACATATATCTATTACATCTATGTGATATATCCGGTCGAACTCGCTACTATGCAACCGCACAAAATATTATAAATAAGAGAGTTTGACGTGAACCAAACTATAGAAGTCTCCGAAAAGAGTGTATCCACTCGTTGGACCCAACATGACACCCACTGGGCGCTCAGCCTATTTGGCACCGCTGTCGGTGCTGGGATCCTGTTCCTTCCCATTAACCTTGGTATGGGTGGGATCTGGCCGTTAATCATCATGGCGGTGCTTGCTTTCCCCATGACCTTTATGGCACACCGTGGGCTTGCACGTTTTGTGCTCTCCTCTCGCCATAAAGACGCAGATTTTACCGATGTGGTCGCCGAGCATTTTGGTGCCAATGCGGGCCGGATGATCTCGGTGTTGTATTTCCTTTCTATCTTCCCCATTTTATTGATATACGGCGTCGGATTAACCAATACGGTAGACAGCTTTTTAGTCAATCAACTGGGATGGGTATCTCCTAATCGTATCTTATTATCCGGTGTGTTAGTGGCGGGCATGATTGCGATCATGCTAGGTGGAGAGCGCCTCATGCTGCGCGCTTTCGCCGCTATGGTGTACCCCTTGGTGGCTATTTTGGCATTTTTGTCGTTCTATCTTGTGCCATCGTGGCAAACGCCTAACTTGACCCTACCGCCGATGAGTGAACTAGGCATGAACCTGTGGCTTGCGGTGCCTGTGGTGATCTTCTCGTTTAGTCATGCTGCGGCGATTTCAAGTTTTGCTAACATTCAGCGTCGCCACTATGGCAATGATGCACAAGGCAAGTCAGAGCAAATTCTTAAGCGCGCGGGCGTGATGTTAGTTGCTTTTGTGCTCTTATTTGTCTTCTCGTGCGTGCTGACACTCACGCCAGCACAAATGGCGGAAGCGAAAGCGCAAAATGTGTCTGTGCTTTCTTACCTTGCTAACGTCACCCATAATCCCTTTATCGGTACGCTGGGCCCGCTTGTCGCATTCATTGCGATCACATCGTCGTTTTTAGGGCATTTCCTTGGCGCGCGTGAAAGCTTGAATGGTTTGGTAACCAAACATAGCAAGTTGACCTACAAGCAAGCGGATAAGCTGGGTGTTGTGGTGATGTTCTTTGCCATCTGGTGGTGTGCGGTGATTAACCCCAGCATACTTGACATGATGGGGGCATTATCAGGCCCTGTGATTGCGATGATCCTCTTTATTATGCCCACTGTCGCGGCTTATAAAGTCAAAGCATTGGCGCAGTATCGCGGTAAAGTCGGCACTTACTTTATCTTTGTGACCGGTATGCTGGCGATTTCTGCGTTGCTCTATAACCTGATGGGTTAAGTCAGTACGCTGTCGCCCGACGAAAAGCGCCTTCGGGCGCTTTTTTATTAGCTTTACTTATGTATTTCTAGTGAATTTCTTATCCGAAGCGATTTACGCGCATCCTTTAGTAGTGACAGATAAACCTAATTAAATCAGCCGTTAGTGTYACATTCATCATGATTTAGCTTGGCTTAATTTGTTAGGTTTTGAATCAGCCCATATTATGTAAATCCCATCTATCTTCTTGCACAATAGGTTGATAATTATCAACTTTCATTTCTGTGTCTGCCTCGATGATAAGCCCAATGTTGATTGAGCATGAGGGCGGTTTATGACACATCCAACCGAAACAGACAGACAAGTGACATGGGGATGTTACTTGGCATTGGTCTTTGCGATTGTTTTTTTCTCGGGGTTGTTGCAATCCAATCAATGGTACGGCGTGTTTGATTTTACCACCTTGAACGGATCCTTCGGGCAGGTGGCTTATCAAGCGACAGCGGCGGCCGATGGGTCGGTGGAGGTAGCAACGACGTCACTTCGCGGTAAAGGCGGGAGTGGTGCACGAGACGGTTTTATTTTTGCGCTGACCCTTATTCCCACGGTGATGTTCGCACTCGGTATGATCAGTGTGCTTGAACACTATGGGGCACTTGATGCGGCGCGCAGACTCTTAACTCCGCTATTGAAACCAGTATTGGGCATTCCCGGCAACTCAGGATTGGCATTAATTGCCTCTATGCAGAGCACAGATGCGGGGGCGGCGATGACACGTCAACTCAAAGATGAGGGGTACTTGACCAAACGGGAAACGGATGTGTTCACCATGTTTCAGTTCACGGCTGGGGCAACCATCGTCAATTTTTTCTCATCGGGTGCCGTGTTGTTTACTCTGACGCTGTCAGATGGCTCGTTGGCCGTGACCTCGTCGATTGGCCTCGCGATTGGTGTGATCTTCTTGTTTAAGTTCATCGGCGCCAATGTATTTCGTGTCTACCTCAATATCACCGAGGGTAAAGGGCCACAGCGAGATAAGTCTCAATCCTATCAAGAGGAGCACGCGTCATGACTCATTCTTCCAGCAGTAAACCCATGATCACCGACATCTTTGTCGAAGGGGCAAAAAAAGGTTGGCACATTGCGACGACGTCGACGGTTCCTAATGTGGTCATGGCGTTTGTGATTATCAAGGCGCTGCAAATTACCGGGTTATTAGGCTTGATGGGCGAGGTGTTTTCGCCTGTGATGGCAGTGTTTGGCTTACCCGGCGAAGCGGCTGCCGTGCTAATGGGGGCATGGATGTCAATGGGAGGCGCGGTTGGTGTGGTGATCACCTTGTTTGACCAAGGCATTCTCACCGGCACCCACATTGCGATTTTGGTCCCCGCTATCTATTTAATGGGCTCACAAGTGCAATACATCGGCCGAGTGATGGGCCCGATTGGTACCGAAGGCCGTTATATCCCCATCATGGTTGGCATTTCGATTCTCAATGCTTTTGGTGCGATGTGGGTAATGAATCTTTTACTTTAGGAGGCATGATGATGTTTTCTTTGCAACGCTACTTGGATGAGTTAGCGCCTCTGGTGAACGTCGACTGTGGCACGTTCCAGCGCGACGGCATTGAGGTGATTGCAGCCTTGATGGCAGAAAAGTATGAACAAATGACAGGCTGGCACATTAAGCGTGTCGATTGTGGTGAGGCAGGGGTTGGATTAGAGATCCGAAACCAGCCCACCGACCCGCATATTGATGTAATGATGATTGGCCATATGGATACTGTGTTTCCAAAAGGCACAGCAGCTGAGCGCCCGATGCATGTGGAAGAGGGCTTTGCCTACGGCCCGGGTGTATCCGATATGAAATCGGGCTTGTTGAATATCGTGTATGCATTGCGCGCATTGCCGCACGCTGAACGTGAGGCACTCAGCATTTGCATTTGTATGAATCCCGATGAGGAAGTGGGCTCGATACATTCTAGTGACTGGCTGGCGTCCGTTGCACGCGATGCACGTTATGTGCTGGTGGCAGAGGCAGCGCGGGCTGACGGTGGTTTAGTGAAAGCGCGTAAAGGCATGGCACGGTATAAAATAGCCATATCAGGCCGTGCGGCGCACGCGGGGAATGAACCAGAGAAAGGACGTAGCGCGATCACAGAGTTGGCTCACTGGCTAGTGACGCTCGATAGTATGAAAGATGTTGAGGCCGGCACCAGTATTAATGCTGGCGTGATTGAAGGCGGAACGGGAGCGAATATTGTGGCCGCGCATGCATCGGCATTGGTTGATATTCGGTTCTGGGATAACACCGCCTATGATGCGCTCGATCAAGCCATCCAAGCCCGCGCCTCTCATCCTTACACGCCTGATATCACCATTGAATTGGTTCGCGAAGCTTATAAACCGGCCATGGTTCCGACGCCTGAAACAGAGCACTTGATGGATCTTGTCGAAGCGGCTGCATTTGATGAAGGTGTTCCAATTCATTGGAAAGCGGTAGGTGGCGGATCTGATGCGAATAATACCGCTGCCATTGGGATCCCCAGTTTGGATGGTTTTGGGCCAGTTGGAGCGAATTTCCACAGTGACGACGAATACCTTCAACTGGATTCGGTGGAGCCCAGAATACGTTTGCTCACACGTGTATTGTCTCGGCTTGCTGAGCAGAAAAATCGCTAGTGACCCCGTCGGCGGCGACAAACAGGTGGCCGCCTTTTGTTCATTGCATGTGGCGTTTGCCACCGTAAGCAGCCAACCGCTTTGACTGCTAATCAGAGCCAGTACCGTGGTTAAATGACATTGAGTACGGCGCAGTGCTTGCCTTGCTTTTTGGCTTGATACATAGCTTTGTCTGCTTCGACGATTTCGCTATCGCTGAGCCCATCAGGATAATAGGCCACACCTAGGCTGATCGTCACAGGCATGGGATGATTAAAGCGCGCGAGGCTTTGTCGCGCAATTTCATCGCACAATAACCGCGCTTGCGAGAGTGCACGTTCAGCACTGGAAAAGGGATGAAGGACCCCAAATTCCTCACCGCCAATACGTGCAAGTACCGCATCATTGGGTAGCAGGCTCTTGGCCGTCTCCGCGACAAAGCAGATCACTTCGTCACCATGCGCGTGACCAAATCCGTCGTTAAATGCTTTGAAATCATCAATGTCAAAGACCATCAGTGCCATGTTTTTCGGCTCCCCTTGTTTTTCTTTTAAACACTGATAAAAAAAACGCCGGTTATGTAGCTGTGTCAATGAGTCAGTGATGGCTTGTTCTTGGAGTTGGGTATTGGCGGTTTGCAACGCGCGCGTCTTTTGACGAACATTTCGCTTAAGCAGCAAAATATAACTGACCACGATCAAGACGCCAAGGGTAATCAGTGTGGGAAACAGGTAAGCGGGATAAACAGTCTCGACATCATAGTAGACCCAACGGTTTAGGAGCTGGCGTTTGGTATCATCATCTAGCCAGTTAAACTTATTGCTCACTTGATTGAGCAAAGCTGTGTTGCCTTTTGCAAATCCTGCATACAGGGTYTCGGTATAAAGATGGCGAACCGGAATAAAGAGATTCTGATTGGTGGTGGTGTAAAGATGATAATTCGCGACTTGTAAGTCGGCAACGAAAGCGTGTAGTTCACCGGATAATGCCGCATCAAGCATCGCTTGGTTGTTGGGGAAAAGGCGTAGTGAAACCAAAGGAAACGTGGTTTCCATAAACTCTTGCTCGTACCCTCCTTTGACCACGCCTATCACATTGTCGGTCTCACCAGCCAGCACATAGTCAGCGGATATACCCATCATGGATTGACTGAAAAAAACTTGCGTGTCGATGGCAAAAAGCGGCGTACCGAAGTCCATAAACGTGAGACGTTCTGGTGACTGTAATAAGCCAGCGTGTACATCGGCCTGTCCAGAGCGAACCAAGTCAATGGAGGTTTGCCAATCGGTCAGTAAAAACTCGATATCATAGCCATTGCGGGTACCGAACTCTTGCCAAAAATCAATTAGAATACCTTTGGGTTCTTGGTTGCGGTCAAGATATGAAAAGGGTCGCCAGGAGTGAGAGTTCGCAACTTTTAGAGTCGGTTTAACGGTGGATTGGTCGTCCGCACGCGTAGCGTGAACAGACACACTGACTGAGAGAGTTATACAGCATATGAGTGTGAAAACTACCCGCTGGGCCCACCGCAAACAAGCACCCGGTTTCCACATAAATCCTACCCCTATCCCTTGCCAATCCGATTCACCACCACGTAGGGTGAACACACTCTAAACAGTATATGAATAAATTAGGCGCTTAGTGGAGAGGATCCGTGTTTATTGGTCGGTACTATTCACAGAAGGAAAAGAGACGGGATGAAATTGAAGCGCGATGGCCCACGCAAACGCGGCGGGCCATCGTTTTAGTTAAGCCGCTACGGCTTGGACGAGACGCGCAATCTCGTCCCACTTTTTGGCATCAATGAGCGTGGCGGGCACCATCCAAGTGCCACCGCATGCCAGCACTTTGGGTAAGGCGAGATAATCGCTCACGTTCTCTTCACTCACGCCACCGGTCGGCATAAAACTGACGGGATACACCGCAGAGAGCGCTTTTAACATCGCAATACCGCCTGACGCTTCCGCGGGGAAAAACTTCACGGTATCCAGCCCCAGCGACATGGCTTGCTCGACTAAACTGGGATTGTTGATCCCCGGGATAATGGCAATATCACGTTGTTGGCAGTGTTTTACTGTGATGGGGTTGAGCCCGGGGCTAACAATAAAATCCGCTCCTGCATCTATTGCGGCGTCGACTTGCGCTGGTGTGAGTACGGTTCCGGCACCAATCAGCATCTCGGGATACGCATCGCGCATTTGACGGATAGCGTTTGCGGCTGCATCAGTACGAAAAGTAATTTCGGCGCAGGGTAGGCCATTATCGACCAAGGTTTTGGCGAGCGGTACGGCATCTTCCGCATGATTAATCGCAATTACCGGCACGATGCGTATCGCCTTAAGGCGTTGATTCAGTTCAGTCATGAAGATCCCTTACAGTAAAACGCTTAACAGCGCTACGATAACAAACGCGATGGTTCCGAGCAGGGTTTCCATCACAGTCCAAGTTTTAAGTGTGGTTTTTTCATCCATTTCGAGCAGTCGCGATACCAACCAAAAGCCAGAGTCGTTGAAATGCGATAAAACGGTRGCYCCACCTGCAATTGCGATGACAATAAAACACAAATCCAATTGGGATAAGCCCACAGTATGCGACACGGTGGGCGCGATAAGTGCGGCCGTGGTGGTGAGTGCGACGGTGGCGGAGCCTTGTGCAACGCGCAAGCAGGTGGCAATCACGAATGCAGCCAGAATGATTGGCATACCTGTGTCTGATAGCATGGTGGCAAGTGCCTGACCGATACCGCTCGCGCGCAAGACACCCCCAAACATGCCGCCGGCGCCGGTCACCAAAATGACGGCACAAATTGGCGCTAACGAATCAGAGCACAGCTTTTCCATTTTACTTTTACCCAGCTTTTGGCCGAACACCAGTAAACAGGTCAATAGAGTGATGAGCAGTGCAACGGGTGTTTTACCCAGCATACGCAAAAAGCCGACCCAAGCACTCTCCCCGTTGACCATACCCGCCACGCTCAGCGCGTTCAGGCCTGTATCAAGGAAAATGAGTAGCACTGGGAGCAATAAAATCATTAATACAGTTGAAAAGGCGGGGTAATCCTTTTTGCTTTTAAACATGACTTCGGTGTTTAAAAACGCTTTTGCGAGTGGGATATTGAATTTCTTACCCGCATACAAGCCAAATAAATAACCCCCTAAATACCAAGTGGGGAGCGAAACCAGCAGCCCGACGATGAGAAGCAGGCCCATGTCGGCGCCGAGTAAATCTGAGGCAGCAACTGGACCGGGATGTGGCGGAACGAAGGTATGCATAACCGCAAACGCCCCCGCGACGGGAAGAGCATACTTTATGGGGGAGCCACCTAAGCGTTTCGCGACACTAAACATGATGGGCATCATCACAATTAGCCCAGCGTCAAAAAAGATAGGGAAACCGAACAGTAACGAGGCGATCCCGAGTGCAAAGGGAGCACGCGCTTCGCCAAACCGAGCGATCAGTGTATCGGCGAGCACATTCGCACCACCGGTGACTTCGAGGATCTTCCCGATCATCGCGCCAAGCCCGACCAGCAAAGCGACCGATGCTAAGGTGCCGCCAAAGCCGCTCATCATGGTTGGTACCACCTTATCGACAGGGATCCCTGTGGCCAATGCGGTACCTAAACTGACTAGTGTGAGTGATGCAAATGCATGCACCTTCAGCTTCATTATTAGGAGTAATAACAGTGCGATAGCGCCCAATGCTATCAAGAGTAGGGTAGTGGGTTCAGGGCTTTGTGCGAGTAGTTCCATGGCTCACCTCTTCCGACCAGGATGTTTGTGTCAAACTTCACAAATCTCATAGTTACCGGTAACATGTTACCGGTAACCACACTAAGATAAAGAAAATTATTGAATGCGTTATCAAAAATGAGATCTGGTTAAAATCTCGCTAAGGAGTCGGTATGGCAATTGGCAGTGTGATTGTGATGGGCGTCAGTGGCTCGGGAAAAAGCACCCTAGGCGTGAAATTGGCAGCGCGCTTGAAGGCCAAATTCATCGATGGTGATGATCTGCATCCACGGGCAAATATCGAGAAAATGGCAAGTGGGCAGCCGCTTAACGATGATGACCGCACGCCATGGCTATGCCGGATCCGTGACGCTGCTTTCAGTCTCGAACACAAACAAGAATATGGCGTGATTGTATGCTCTGCCTTGAAACGTCGTTATCGCGATCTCATTCGTGAGGGCAACCAGAACGTCACCTTTTTGTTTCTCGACGGCGATTATGCACTGATCCTCGCAAGACTCAGAGCACGCAAAGGGCATTTTATGAAAACCCATATGCTGGATAGCCAGTTTGCGACGTTGGAGGCGCCGGGTGACGATGAGCCTGATGTTGTCCGCGTTGCCATTGATGCAGACATTGATACTGTGGTGACACGTGCCGTGCATGCCTTAGCAGCCAAGGAGGCTCGGAAATGACACACCCGACTTTAATGGCTGTGACAAAGGCGTTACGCCAGCGCAGCCAATCGACGCGCTCCGCGTTTTTGCGTCAGACTCAACAGCAAGCTGATACAGGGAAGGCGCGAACCACTCTGTCTTGCGGCAACATGGCTCACGCCGTGGCGGCATCGTGTCAACAAGATAAACAACACATGCTGGATATGACCACCGCCAATGTGGCGATTATCAGCGCCTACAACGATATGCTTAGCGCGCACGCGCCCTATGCTGGCTACCCTGAACAAATCAAAGCGGCGCTTCAACCGTTGGGCCATACGGCGCAAGTCGCAGGCTGTGTGCCCGCGATGTGTGATGGTGTCACACAGGGCCAGCCGGGAATGGAAATGTCCTTGTTTTCACGTGATGTGATTGCTCAGGCAACCGCGATATCGCTGAGTCATAACGTATATGATGCAACATTGCTGCTTGGCGTCTGCGATAAAATTGCCCCCGGGCAATTGATGGGGGCGCTCGCTTATGCCCATTTGCCGACCTTATTTGTACCCTCCGGCCCAATGGCCTCGGGGACAAGTAACGAAGAAAAAGTGGCGGTGCGCCAAGCCTATGCGGCAGGCAATCTTGGCAAAGAGGCTTTATTGGCCATGGAATGCCAAGCTTATCATAGTTCGGGAACCTGCACCTTCTATGGCACGGCCAACACCAATCAACTGGTGCTTGAAGCCATGGGATTGATCCTTCCCGGTGCGGCGTTTGTTGCCCCCAACTCAGCATTACGCCAAGCGCTGACCCGCTATGCGGCAACAGCGTTAGCTTCCCAATGTGCGGGAAGTACGAATTACCGACCACTCGCCGATGTGGTGACCGAAAAAAGCGTGGTAAACGGTGTGGTCGCGTTGTTGGCCTCGGGCGGCAGCACCAACCATACGATTCATTTGGTGGCGATGGCGCGTGCCGCTGGCATCATCCTAACCTGGGAAGATATGGATGCACTTTCTCATGTTGTGCCCTTACTGGCTCGGGTCTACCCCAATGGACCCGCTGACATTAATGCCTTTGAGGCGGCAGGGGGCGTGCCTACGCTGATGGCGCATCTGCATACCCTTGGCTTACTACATGCCGATACCTTACCTGCCGTCGGCCAGTTTAGCGACCAATTGACCACGCCTCGATTAGTTCAGGGGCAGCTTGTTTGGGAAGCCGCCCCTCCATCAACCGACACTGCGGTCATCGCTCAGCCCGGCTCACACTTCAGTCCAACCAGTGGTTTGCGCATGCTGTCTGGCAATATGGGTAATGCAGTGATCAAAGTCTCTGCCGTAGATCCTGCGCACCGTGTGGTTTGTGCGCCCGCGCGGGTGTTTGATTGTCAGCACCAAGTCGAGCAGGCTTATCAGCGTGGTGAGCTCAACCAAGATGTGATTGTGGTGGTACGTTTTAATGGCCCCGCCGCGAATGGCATGCCAGAGCTGCATAAGCTTATGCCTATTCTTGGCAATGTGCAAAAAATGGGTTATCAGGTCGCATTGGTGACAGATGGTCGGTTGTCGGGCGCATCGGGCAAGGTCCCTGCCGCTTTACACGTCTGTCCTGAAGCCATGCATGGCGGTGCATTGGCGAGTGTGCAAGACGGCGATATGATCACATTGGACGCGAAGGCTGGCGAGTTGACTTGCCATGCTGATTTATCTCAGCGTCCCGTAGCAGAGCCGCCTCAAGCGACCCATACGTGGGGACGTGATTGGTTTGCTGCGGCGCGTCAGCAGGTATCACGCGCCGACGAAGGGGCGAGCTATTTATTTTCGTGATCGCCCAGTTAACGGTGATGGTTATAGGCTGCCGCCGCTTGTGATGGTGTGTGGAACAGCTTGTATTTTTTCGGCGATAGTTTCGCCGCTTAACGCTTGAATCAACAGTGTCGCAGCGCGCTCACCAATCAAATCACGCGGCGTCGCGACGCTCGTCAGTGTAGGACTGACTACAGTGCCAATATCGAGCGCATTGTAACCAACAATACTGAGGGTTTGCGGAACAGCAATGCCTTTGGCACAACACGCGAGTAACGCACCGACGGCGAGGTCATCATTAGTACAAAACAGCCCGTCACAGTTGGGATACTGAGCCAAGGTTTGGTTGAGTAGCGTTTCGCCTAAGCTAAATGAAGAATGCTCTTCGGTGGCAACACAGCGAGGGGTGAGTCCTGCTTGTATCATCGCGCGTTCGTACCCTTGTTGCCGCAGCTGAGTACGGGTATCTAACCGAGCCGCCAAGTACACGATCTGCGTTTTCCCTTTATTGATCATGGCTTGAACCGCATCATAAGCGGCTTGCCCATGATCAAGCCCAACGGCCATATCAATTGGCTTTTCTGGAAGCTCCATTGTCTCTACCACAGGAACAGCGGCTGTCTTTAGCATTTGTAACGTGCGTGGGGTGTGGTTAGTTTCAGTGAGGATCAAACCATCCACTTGAYAAGACAGCAAAGAGGCAATTTTCTCTTCCTCTGCCTGTTCGCTATAACCGGCGTGCGTAATCAAAATGTCGTAGCCATGCGCTTTGGTGACGCGTTCAATTCCCTGTACCAAATGAGCAAAGACTTGGTTAGACAGCGAGGGGAGCACAATACCAATGGCTTTACTTGATGATTTAGACAGCATCGCAGGGACGCGATTTTGAATGTACCCCAATTCTTCAATCACCGTCGCAATTTTGTCGCGTGTCGTGGGCGCGACTGACTCAGGATTGCGCATATAGCGTGAGACTGTCATTTTGGTCATCCCAACGCGATCGGCAATATCTTGTAAGGTAGCGCGATTTCTTTTGTCTTTCATCTCAATGCACTAGCTGAAAATGTTACTTGTAACATTAGAGCAATCCCATGTCGGATAAGCAAGCAAAAAGGTATGAGGTGTTATCGTTCAGAGAGGGTAAAGCGGTTCGGAGAAAGAATCCCCAGGCCCGTGTATTTCAAGCGCCTTGGAAAACCTGATGCTTACCAATACCGAGCTGGCTAGCAGACTTGGCGTCGAGTCCTCGACTTTTCATACCTTTTGGGAAACGATAGAAATAGGTATTAATGGGCCAAAACCAGTCCATATTGCGCGCAGTGACAGGAAACTGACGATTTAGATTATTAAATATGCGTGTACACATATTCATTGATACCTTTATTATTAACATGTTATATGAACAAGGCTATCATAGGTTATGTCAAAAAATTGGGCCAAAGAGAATGGATAGTGGAAATGAGTGAGCTCAATAGTAGTTTTGAGTTGCGCCTCAAAGTGCTGAAAGGATTGAGCCTTGGGGTGGGTGGTTTAGCGGTTTTGGTGGCGATTGGTAATATCCTTGTTAGTCAAAGCTATATCTATGCGTCATTTGTGATGCTGTACGCGCTTTACTCTTGGCACGTATATCGACAAACCTCTAAAACGACCATTTTTAATGGCCACAAATACATCATGTCGGCCAGCTTGACACTATTGGTGATTGCGGGAACGGTTTTGAAGCCAACGGACACTGGCGTGTTCTTTTGGACGTTGATTTTCCCCATTATTTATTACCTACTGTCAGGATACAAAGCGGGGTTTTTGGCCACTGTTTCTTTATTTCTCATCCAAATAGTTAATATCGCCTTTCAGTTTTATGCCGAGCAGTATTTCGATATGTTGACGATGATGCTTAACTTTTCGTTTTGTTACGTCACTATTGCCGTTGTCTCACATGCCTATGAAATCAATCGCGTATTGGCAGAAAACAAGCTGAGTAAACTGGCTACATGTGACCCGCTAACCGGAGCCAATAACCGCCTTGCTTTGAAGCATCGTTATCAAGCATTACAAGATCAGCAGGCCGAGTTTCATCTTCTGGTACTGGATATTGACCATTTTAAAGCGGTTAATGATGAATATGGCCATGATGGCGGCGATGTCGTGTTGCAATCGGTGGTGAACACTATGGTTGAGGTCGCGGGGAGTGACAATGTATTCCGGCAAGGGGGAGAGGAGTTTTGTCTTCTTTTAGAAGGTGTTTCTCATCATGATGCGCTGACGATGGCAGAGCGAATCCGCGAGAGTATTGCGAAAACCCCCATTGTTTATCAGCAGCGCGCCATTCCAGTCACGGTCAGTATCGGGATGACGCAAAGCGAGGCATCAAAATGTGCCCAAGAAATTAACCGGCAAGCGGATGCGAACTTGTATGCGGCTAAATCGGGAGGTCGGAATAAAGTGGTGGCGTGAAACGGTTAAGGAGCCACCTTTCCTCGTAGTGACTTAGTTTGGCTCTTACGTTTTTTAGCATCCACGCGGCGTCGTTGTGAGGCCTTGGTAGGCTTGGTGGGTTTACGTTTTTTTTGCTCTACCATCGCGCTTTTGATTAACGCCTGTAAGCGCTCTAGCGCGTCTTCTCGGTTTAGCTCTTGAGTGCGATAGTTTTGCGCTTTTATGACTATGACGCCCTCTTTGGAGATGCGCGAATCAGACAGAGCCATTAATCGGGCTTTATACGCATCAGGCAGTGACGAGGCTTGGATGTCAAAGCGCAGATGAATAGCGCTCGATACTTTGTTGACGTTTTGCCCGCCTTTCCCTGCGGCGCGGATGGCCGTGAGCTCAATCTCATTGTCGGGAATTGCCACTTTATTCGATAGAGTGAGCATTCAACCTCTCATATATGAAGAAAGGGCGCAGTGTACACAGAGTAAGGCCTGCCGCGCAAATAGACCGGCAGGCCAGAGCGCCTGAACCCGCGCGTTAGGGGAGATCAAACACCAGTGCTTGGCTGGTTTCGTTGCCCTTATTGCTAAAGGTTACGTGATGGATATCTTCAATCTTTGCGCCATCGCCGGGAGCCAGAGATGTCGTTTCAACGTCGAGCGTGCCCGCGACTTGATGTACATAGGCATGGCGCCCTGCCTCCAAAGGCAAGGTAACCGATTCACTGGGCGGTAGAATCAGCTGTAGCAAACGTGCATCTTGTTTGATGCGTAAGGTGCCATCTTCCCCTGTGGGGGTCGCGATAACGGTAAAGCCAGCCTGCTTGCCAAAGTCTTTTTGCTGATAACCCGGCTCTCCGCCTTGCTCATTGGGCTCAATCCAAATTTGCAGAAAGCGCAAGGCTTGGGTTGACGATGCATTATACTCGCTATGATAAATACCGCGCCCAGCCGACATCAGCTGGAACTCACCAGCGGGTAGGGTTTGTCGGTTGCCTTGGCTGTCTTTGTGCTCTATTTCCCCTTCCAGCACCAGACTGATGATTTCCATATCACGGTGTCCGTGAGTATCAAAGCCTGCGGCAGGCGAGACGATATCATCATTGATCACACGCAGTGCAGAGAAGCCCATATGATGAGGATCGTAATAGCTACCAAATGAAAAAGTATGGCGGCTTTGTAGCCAGCCAAAGTTGGCCTGACCGCGCTCGCTGGCATGACGTACTGTAATCATAATGCTTCTCCTCACTGATTCGATGTTGAACAGCGGTGACACTGAACAATAGGTGCAGTGTAGAAACAAAAACGCCGTGCGAACACGGCGTAAGATTGAGCATCTTGTTCTAAAAAGCTGAATAACCCTAGCTTAATAAAGCACTACAAGGCCTTGTGTGGCCCAAAGCACTCATAGTGGAACTGTTCGTCAGGAACGCCAAGTTCGCGAAGTTGTGTTTGAATAGGCGCGGCTGACGCGCGAGAGTGTGGACAGAATGATTGAATGCGTGCAACGAAACCGCTTTACAGATTACGGACTTCGCACCTTGATTTTTCTGGCGTCGTTGCCAGAGGGTGAGCTTACCAACATTACCGAGGTGATACGCTTGTTTGATGTGTCGTGCAATCATATGGTGAAAGCCAAACAAGCTTTTTTAGAGGAGTTAGATGCATGCACCATCGATGCGCTTATCAACGACAATCGCGAGTTAATGATCCTGCTCACTCGCCCCTAAATGTGCAAGGACAGCACTAAGTAGAGCTTATGGCTAATTCCGCTTTAACGCGCGCCGCCTCGACGCCATCTTCCTCAAGTCGCAACAGTAAAAATCTGACGGTTCTGTGGGAACTCATCGCGTTTATTCGCCCTTATCGCTGGCAAGTGAGCGCGGCATTGCTGGCCTTGGTGTTTACCGCGTCATTGACGCTCTCGGTCGGACACGGCGTTCGCCTTTTGATCGACCAAGGCTTTGCACAGCAATCACTGGTTGAGCTGGGGAACGCGGTCCAGTTTATTTTGCTGATCACGGTATTGATCGCGATCGGCACCTTTTTCCGGTTCTATCTGGTGTCATCGGTGGGTGAACGGGTCAGTGCCGATATTCGCCAAGCGGTGTTTGATCATGTGATTGGCCTACATCCGAGCTATTTTGAAACCCACGGCAGTGGCGAAATCATGTCGCGGATCACCACAGATACCAGCTTGCTGCAAAACATCATCGGCTCCTCCTTCTCCATGGCGATGCGCAGTGCACTGATGTGTGTGGGCGCCATCATCATGCTGTTTGCCACCAATATTAAACTGACCTTGATTGTGCTGGCCTCCGTGCCCTTTATTCTGGTGCCGATTTTGATTTATGGCCGTCGTGTGCGAGCGTTGTCGCGGCAAAGCCAAGATTCGATGGCGGATGTAGGCAGCTACGCCGGTGAAGCCATCACCAATATTAAAACCGTGCAAAGCTTCGCGGTAGAAGATCACGCCAAAGCCGCATTTGGTCAAGAGGTGGAGCGCGCCTATCAGATCGGACGCGAGCGCGTCAAACAACGAGCCATTCTTATTTCCGGCGTGATCGTGATTGTGTTCAGCGCCATTACTGGCATGTTGTGGGTTGGCGGTCGCGATGTGATTCAAGGTACTATGTCAGCAGGGGATCTGGGTGCGTTTGTGTTTTTCGCCATCATGGTTGCCTCTTCGATGGCTACCTTGTCGGAAGTGATGGGGGAGTTGCAGCGCGCGGCAGGCGCGACGGAGCGCTTGGTGGAACTGTTGCACGTGCAAAGCCATATTTGCACTCCCGCCACCTCGCCGAGTGTCGATGCCCAATCATTAAGCAACGATATTCGCTTTGAAGCGGTGCATTTTCATTATCCCACGCGTCCTCATCAAGCAGCGATTGATGCGTTGAACCTTGTGATTCGGCCCGGTGAAGTCGTCGCCTTAGTCGGACCGTCGGGAGCGGGGAAAACTACCGTATTTGAATTACTGCAACGCTTTTATGATCCGCAGTCAGGTGCGATTAGGCTGGGCGGGCAAGATATTCGTCGCTTATCCCCGCAAGCGTTGCGCCAACAAATGGCACTGGTGCCAYAACAACCCGCTCTGTTTAGCGATGATGTAATAGGCAATATTCGCTACGGCAGGCCAGGCGCCAGTGAGCACGCCGTCAAAGAGGCGGCGATTCAAGCGCACGCTGATGCCTTTATTCAGCAATTACCGGATGGTTATCACAGCTTTTTAGGTGAGCGAGGCGTGCGGCTTTCGGGCGGCCAACGACAGCGAATTGCGATTGCCCGCGCGATTCTCAAGGATCCACGAATTTTATTGCTCGATGAAGCCACCAGTGCCCTTGATAGCGAAAGTGAGCATGCGGTGCAGCAAGGCTTGGCGGCTTTAATGCGTGACCGCACTACCTTGATTATCGCTCACCGCTTATCGACCATTCAGCATGCTGACCGCATTGTCGTGATGGATCAAGGCAAGCTTGTTGATGTAGGCAGCCATACCTACCTGCTGGCACGCTGCCCTCTGTACCAACGCTTGGTAAAACGGCA
The DNA here is from genome assembly GCF_001995355.1 of Salinivibrio sp. PR919. Lineage (NCBI taxonomy): Bacteria > Pseudomonadati > Pseudomonadota > Gammaproteobacteria > Vibrionales > Vibrionaceae > Salinivibrio > Salinivibrio sp. PR919. The sequence goes on from NZ_MUFL01000017.1 coordinate 39,459, forward strand.
GTTTAGCCATGTCTCAAATGGCTAAGCGTTGTTTTCCAATTCTTTGATTTGTTGGTCAATCTTTTCTGCTTCTTCGGTGAGCAGTGAATAACCACGGATGTCGCCGTTTCGCTGCGCCTGAAAGGCTTGTTGTTGCTTAGCTTCGTACTGCTTTTTAAGCTTTTTAACCGGATTCGGCTTTAAAAATGAGAGCATGTCGCGTCCTTATTTGAGGGTTACGGCTATGACTACGATCTAACCTCATCTTTGGATGACAGCGACTTTACACTGGATACTTATTGTATCCACTTACTATTGTTGAGTGAGCCTGGCTAGATTAATAGATATATTGCCCGTTTATTTAGATGAAATGATGTTGTTCATATTGCTCGCCAACTCTCACTATGATCGACAAACGATGACACAGCCATACAAAGTATGGACAGAGTATTTAAACGCCTTCCTATATATTTAAGCGCTTCTCAAATAACCAGACAGTAAAAATAACATGAAACTAGGAAAAACCGGCATTTATCGAATGATAGATGCGGCAGGTTATTCAGTGATGGGGTTAAAGTCGGCGTGGAAGTCTGAAGCGGAATTTCGGCAAGAAAGTGTGATTGCTTTTGTTCTTATGATCACAGCCTACTTTATTCCAGTCACCTCGACCGAGCGCATTCTAATGGTAGCGAGTTTAGGGCTTGTCCTTATTGCTGAGTTAGTAAACTCAGCCATTGAGGCCGCGATCGATCGTATTGGTGATGAGTGGCATGTAGTCAGTAAGAAGGCAAAGGATATTGGTTCATCTGCCGTGTTTGTTTCAATTTTTCTCGCCCTGTTTGTGTGGGTGTCATGTGCGGTAAATATAAAATGAGAAAAAGTTATAATAATAAAAGCGGCATAAGCATCACGATGTTTACTGCATTGGTTGCAATCTATTTTTCTGTTGTGATGAATGTTACCTTTTATAAAGAGTTGAAAAGTATTTTTTCATCAATTGAAGAGGTGAAGGCGGGCTTTGTTATTTCTATCCCTCTGTTCTTATTCTTTGCTTTAAACATTATTTTTTCGTTATTCTCTTGGCCGAGAATAACTAAGCCCTTTTTTGTTATTTTAGTGATCCTCTCAAGCATGGTGTGTTACGCTGAGTACAATTATGGTGTCATGTTTGATAAAGATATGATAACTAATATTGTCGAAACAGATGCCGGAGAGGCAAGCGCATATTTAAGTTTTTATGCACTTGTTTGGGTGCTGGCCATTGGTGTGACTCCCGCTATTTTTATAATGCGCTGCACCATTCAGCCAGCCGGAAAAATGTGGCTGCCTTTATTACGAGATAAGCTAATATCCATCATCGTATCGTTAATTTCTCTTGCGATTATATTTGTTTTTTACTATCAAGACTATGCATCCGTAGGTAGAAATAATAGCTACCTTAGAAAATTGATTATACCGACACAATATGTCTATAGTCTCTCTGGTTATGTGAAAGATCAATACTTTTCGTCGCCGATACCTTACGTAAAGCTGGGCGAAGATGCGAAGCAATCAGACTTAGCAATTCATCAGTCATTGGATAAGCCTAGTGTATTTATCTTCGTTGTTGGTGAAACCGCACGTAGTCAAAACTATCAGGTCAACGGTTATGGTAGAAAAACCAACCCTTATACCGCTGAGCAGGGTATTATTTCATTTCAGGATGTCGATTCATGTGGCACGGCAACGGCAATTTCCGTTCCTTGTATGTTTTCAAATTTATCACATCATACATTTGATCGTGATATCGCTGAACATCAAGATAATGTTCTTGATGTATTAAAACGCGCTGGGGTTGATGTGCTTTGGAAAGATAATGATGGTGGCGATAAAGGTGTGGCTAAAAATGTAAAATATATAGAGATCGATAGGCGCGGAAATAATAAGTTCTGTAATGGTAGTACATGCTACGACATGGCTCTTGTTGAAAGTATTGGTAAAGATATCGACGAGATGAAAGGTAATCGTATGATATTTTTACATCTTATTGGTAGTCATGGTCCAACGTACTTTCAGCGTTACCCTAAAGACATGGCGTATTTCCAGCCTGACTGTGCGCGCTCAGATATCGAAAACTGTGAAAGAGAAACTATCATCAACAGCTACGACAACACCATCCGCTATACGGACTATGTGTTGAGCAAAGTGATTGAAACATTAAAAGAGAAAAGCGATCAGTATAACACCGCGATGATGTATGTCTCTGATCATGGTGAATCATTGGGGGAGAATGGGGTTTACTTGCATGGTCTTCCTTATCGTTTCGCCCCTGATTACCAGAAGAAAGTGCCGTTGATGGTATGGCTCTCTGATGGATTTAAGCAAGCCAAGTCTATCAACGCCTCTTGTTTGCGTGAAAAGGCGATGGAGGCTGGCCATTACTCTCACGATAATATCTTTCATTCGTTACTTGGCGTGATGGACATAGAAACACGTGTCTATCAGCCCGATAATGACATATTTTCTTCATGCCGGATGCCATAGCCGATGGATAAATCACTCCTAAAAATACGGCGAGCCTTGATAAGGCTCGCTTGTATGCATGATTTGGCGTGATGAGAATGGATCTATCTAAAACGCGTAGGTTACGCCCAGCGCGCCGCCAAGTTGCAGTTCTGGACCATCGTGGAAATTGACTTCTGGATGCACCTGACCGTAAGCACTGATTTGTTTGGTGATGGCCCAATCGAGTCCAACCGGTAAACGAACACCATAATCATCATCCCACTCGGCCCATCCACCGGCTCCCACATACCAATCAACCGGGATATCGGGATTATCAAACGTGCCGTGTTGAAAAAGGTAATCAAATGCGGTGCCGTCATTGCCAAGGGTAAAACGGTATTGATCGTCGACTTCTAGGACTGCACTCAGTTGTTGGTCGACGGCAAGACCCGCCGAGATATTGGTTTTTTCTTTCGCCACCGCCTGAGTAGTGAGACCCAGTGTAAGTAGGAGAGTGAGAGCGATAGGTTTCATAGTGTGCCTTAATGCTGCTTGTTCAGATGGCACAGAATGTAGCGATGTCGGGAGAACAATCTGTCAAGCGTTTGTCAGTCGCTTTTAAAACCTTGTGCGGGAATGTCAGCGATTAATCATTAAAAAAGTCATCAATGATGGCTTGATACTCTCCGGTGGCTTTCATGTCTGCTAACGCGTGATCAAATTGGTCGCGTAGAGCTGATAGCCCTTGCACTTTAGAGAAGGCAATGTAACTGGGGGTGTCTTCAATAGGATGGGGGTTGATCTCGACAACATCCTTCATATTAAGCTGATTAATCAGCGCGCGTGCACCAAAATGGTTGCTGAGCCACAGGCGTGCTCGGCCACTTTCCAACATCCGAAGGCACTGTGGCGCGCGAGTTAGGCGGAAAACCTGATCGAAATGATTTTGTGCCAAGGCAGCATCCATTCGGCTGCCGTAACTGACTTGATTGATSACGCAGACGGAGTATGCGCTAAAATTAAACGATTGAATGGTATCTTCAGAGACACTGACATCGTGGCGATGAACTAAGCGGATCCCTTGCTGGAATAAAACCTGCTGAGAGTAATCGAGAAAGGCTTCGCGCTCTGACGTTTTGAATATGGTGAATATACCATCCGCTAAGCCGGTTCGGACTTGATAGAGTGCTCGCGCCCATGGCAGTACTTCAATTTCTACCTCATAACCGAGCTTGGCAAAAGTTTGGCGGACAACTCGTACCGCCACACCATCAAGGGAGCCGTCTGAAGTCTGAATATAGGGCGGGTATTCTAGCGTGACTAAACGCACAGTTGGCGTAGCCGCATGGACCAAGCCGGTCATTCCCAACAGCAGTATCACCAACAGCACGCGTACAACAGGGCGTCGACATAAACTCAGCAAGGCTCGCTCACTCGTTAAACAGGATGTATAGCACTAATTCTAGTCAGCGATACGTAACAAGGTGAAGAATTTGCTAATCATATGGGTGCGCAGGATGTTGAGTATAATAAAATAAGCTCGCCATATCAATGTTCTAGATGCAGATTAAAAACAGCTCTACAGATAGATTTAGGCATTGACTATGGGCCTGACCGGCGTTGTTTCCTAAATCATTGAACTTATCATCCGAGCCGCGATCAGATCATCAAAGCCTCAAACAGGTCTTGAATGATGAGAAAATCCAAGTACAAAATCAGCAACTGGAAGCAATACAATCGGCCATTGTACAATGAATGGTTTTGGTTTAAATTTGAACAGGTTGTAAAATAATTAGGGGAGGGGCTCAACCCCTCCTCTTAATTTTTATTTGGTTACTTCATAATGACTTTCTGTGCTTTTAACGATTGATCTTCTACCATCTTGATCGTTAGAAGTTCGCTTCCATCAAGATTGTAATCGTCAAAGCTGACATACCGTATTGACTGGTTTGCCCAGTCTTTATAGTAAAGTTTGAGATTAGTAAGGTCTTTGACAATCGTGTGATCTGTATGAGCTGAAACCGTATTTTCAAAATCAGTTTCAACGGCATTATCTACTGCTGTGTTGGGAACCTCTCCGCTTGCTTCTTCTTCATTTTTTTTCTGAGGTAAACGCTTTAATGCCATTCCCGGAATAATATCAAAGTTATTGAATATTCGAATAAGGCGAAGAACACCATCTTCTGCAGTCACGACATTTGATTTAGTGCTTGCACTAGCTAAGTAATTTGCTTTTATAAAACGTGAATTAGGCGATGTATCACCGGGTAAACCGAAAGCGCCGCATGTGCCATGAGATAATACAGAGCTACCATCAAGGTTTCGAAGAACAGAGTCTTCTGTATCAAATTGTTGAATGTTTGAATATGCCCCTAGATTTTTTAGATGCCATTCATATTGAGGACTATTAGTCATAATACCATTTGACGCTTTTATTTCTATACGACCCTTTTGATCAGGCTCGAAGACTGCTGCGTCACCTTCTCTATCGATAAATAAGAAGTGTCCAGGATATTCGGTGCCAGTTAGAACTACAAATTTCCCCTGGTGGTATTCCACATATTCTCTAGCCTCGGCAACGTTTTTACATTGAGATAAGATCAAATAAGGTGCAGCGAGTATATCAATCATTTTTTCTGTGGCTGAATCTACAATATCATATGTTGCCATTTTAGGATAATATAGCACTCCCGCAGATAATCCTTCTTCATTCATTCCATCGCATAAAAAACTAAGACAAGACGCTTCTTTACCGAACAAGTCTCCTACATTACAGCCAATAACTGCATATTTTGATTTGTAATTATTAGTACACTTTCCAATGGCAACGTTTGGAACTTCGTAGTTTCTCGGGAAAAAACTGATATTGTTTCTGTAATATTGACCGAACTCGTTTGTTCGTCCAGTTATAATATCGTCATTTAATGTTTTAATTGATATTTGTGTGCACATTTTGATAACCTCTTCTTATGATTTACGCTTTGACAGTGAATAGTCAGGGATGTTTTTTGTTAAAGTGAAAGTGCTAATCAAACATATTATTGAAAGAACTAACCAAGATAATTGAGCAGATGACTTTCTTGCTTCTTTATTAATGTTAACTAATTCAGGGTAGTCTTTCTCTTGCGTGATATTTTCTGATATAAGCGTATAAAAATCTTTATCACTAGAGAAAGGAATATATGATATGCCTTCTATTTGCTCTTTGGTCTTACTGCTGATTATTTCACTATTTTCTGTGTCAGACTTCACTGTGCTTGTTAGTGAAAACATTAAAACACTACCAAGAACTGCAATACCAATAGTTTGCCCTATATTCCGAGAGGTTGCTTGTACACCTCCAGATTGAATAGCGTCTCTTTGGTTGACCGCAGCGGTCACAATCAGTGATGCTTGGGAAGCGATAATGCCACAGCCAAGACCTGTAAATAAGGAAGACCCATAAAAGATGACATTGACTGAATCGGTTTCAGTGCCTAGAGCGCCAGATAATGCAGCAAAAAAACATAAATAAATCCCTATTATACATAGTTTTCTAGAAGATATATTAGCGAATTTAGTGGGGGTGATAAGTGAAGTGAATAACATAGCAATAGAAAATACCGAGAGTAACATTGCGGTATCAGTAGCACTGTACCCAGCAACCAACTGGCAATAGGTAATTCCAATTAAAATATAAGCCCCTAAGACAAAAAAGACTATGCCACACATGTAAAGTCCATCTTTGAGCTGAGGAGATGATATGAATGACTTTGGCACTAAGCAGGAACCGTTTTTTATTTCAAACTTCTCCTCCCATTTGATTAAAATAAATAAAACAGCAATACCGAAGGCCACTAGAGGTAACGTAGGGCTAATACCCAAAATATGTATGTTTGGTAATAACGGTGAGAGCACGCCCCACTCGGGAATTTTTAATAATCCAAAAATAAAAGAGATTAGCCCTGTTGAAGCGAGTATACTTCCTATAAAATCAAAACTTATTTTTTCTTTCTGATTTTCAACCTTGTCAAGAAAGAAACCTAACAAAAATACTATCCCAAACCAAACAGCAAGAAACTCAAACGCAACACGATAATTAAACCTGTCGATTAGAAGCCCAAATATTAGCGGAGCACCAGTGTTAGCAAGCCCTAAAGCAGCCGCTACCGCGCCAAATGCAATAGCTCTRTCCTTTTTATCTGTGTATATCCCAGCGATTAGTCCTAATACAGCAGGAATTAGAAAGCTGGCTCCAAAGCCAGACAAGACTCTTGCTATAAAAATAAATACTTGGATGCTATCAGTGTAGGATGCAATGATTTCAGAAGTGCAAAGAAGCAGAGCGCCCACTTGAAACAGGCGCTTCCATCCCCAGATTAAACCTAGCATTCCTCCTGCGACCATGCATGCCCCTGCAATCATGGGATAMATAGCATTAGCAAAGGCGATGTCCGAGACTGAAGCACCTAACTCACTGATTAAGGACTCGGTCGCAACAGAGAGGCCAGAGTTGTCACCCATGGTTCCAATTTGTGCTATCAGTAATACAGCCAAGCTAAACCATTTAGCTATTCCCTTTCTATCATTACTAATGTGCTCTGGTCTTGATGTATTTTTCATTAGTTAATAACCCTCGGCAGTCTCATCTCTGTGCCTACTACTTCCCAATTGGGATAAGCCTTACGCACTTTTCCGATGAATGCACCTCTGTTATGTTGGGATTATCCAAACATCGGACTGGCGGTAGAAATGACAATGTTTACGTTTGAGCAAGTAGAAGCTTTCGTTGCGGTAGTGGAATGTGGCTCCTTTAGCGCAGCAGCACGCAGGATAAAGAAAGATAAATCATCTGTTCATCAGCTCGTGAGCTACCTGGAAATAGAGTTAGGCGTCGATCTCTTTAATCGTGATAGAAAGCTTCCGGTACTCAAAGACGAGGCAAAAGAAATTTATAATTACAGTAAATTATTGCTTGAACAACAAAAAGAGATTCAGAGTTTGGCTGATGGTATTTTTCATGGTATAGAAGGATCTCTGACGATTTCCTATGATACTACGATTCCTCGCCAGGTGATTGTTGAGGTCAGACATCAACTTCTTGTAGAGTTTCCATCGTCTAAAATTAATTTATTATGTCAGAATAAAACTAAGGCCATTCATGACTTGAGTGACCAAGTTATTGATATGAGTATACAAATTCTATCTAATCGGGCGAAACCAAAAGATGGGCTCGATGCACTCACGCTAGGTCAGATTGCATGTTCACTATATGTAAATAAGCCTAAGATAGGTGAAAGTTATTCCTATACAAGGTCTTACCTTCAAGTAAAGCCACAGTTTATTTTAGAGAGTTTCTTAGCATCAGAATTAGAGGATTTGACAATTTTAAGTCCTTTTTACTGTAGTTTTACAGAAGTGAATATGATGGTTGAATGTTTAAACAGAACACCCGATGCTTGGACTATCTTACCCGATCACTTAGCGTCACCGTTTGTTGACGACAAGATCATTAAGATAACAGGTAGCGGATTTTCTGCGCAAGAAGTACTTTGGCCTTGTGTATTGTTAACAAGCCAGAAAGGCGCTAAAGGCCCTGTTTTTCAACGCGCATATGAGCTAATTATTGAAAAAATGAGACTGTTTGACTTATCCTAAGCTTTGTAATAATCATCAAATAGGCTTGGAAATTTGAGCCTCGAGATTGTTGAGTTTAGTTTGAATAAACGCGGGTTAAACTGAAAAGTGTACACTTTCATACATTTCACTTTATTGCTTGGGAGTGACTAGTAATAACTACCTCTCAACTGGCGTACATTACTTTTCTGAACATAACCTGAACATAGTCCTAAAAAATATAACGTAATGTTTTTTCTTATCATTTCACCCTGCTTCTTCATTTAGAAACACTAACCCTGCTGCAATCTTTTTTTGTTCAGTTTTCATTCAGGAGGGGTGTTCTATCCTTTAAATGATAAAATTATCATATTAAAACAATTATTATAAAATGATAACCTAACACATAATACGGGAGCTAATCATGATGAGTAAGAAATTTAAAATATTATTTTTTGGTGCGTTAACATCAGCGGCTTTTATTGCCAATGCTGAAGAGAATACAGACTATCAATACTTTGTTGGGTTTGATGCCGGAACTAATATCAGTGGGAAGCAAGAAATAACGCTAGATGGTAGTAAGCATAAATTTGATATCGACAATAGCCCTATCGTAGGACTAAGAGGTGGCGTTACATACAATAATACTCATCAATTTAGTCTTGGGATTGATTATAGAAGTATAGATAGAGAAAAATTTGATTACTCGGATACCGAAGTCGCAACTATCTACACTCGATATGATTATTTGCTCCCTTTAACAAACAATATTTCATGGAATATTGGAGGAAAGGTAGGCTATGAAGAATWCTTTGGTGACTGGCAGTTTGATGATTTCAACCATGAAATGAGTGATATGGTATTAGGAGCTCAAACAGGGCTGAATTATAAATTTGATCAGTGGAGTGTAGGTGCGGAGTTAAATTACCTTCACCATACAGGCGAATATGAATATGAAGATAGTGGCGTACAGCAAAATGTCAAGTTTGGCGATGAATTAATGCTGATGGCCAACGTAAAATATCACTTATAATGTGACGAAAAGGCCACGCCTTTAGACGTGGCCTTTGTACTTGATAACTCGCTAAACAACTAATGCCTCAGACAGGATAAGTCATTCATCCATATAGCTTTCAATGCTAGGGCAAGAGCAAATCAGGTTACGGTCGCCGTAGACGTTATCGACACGGTTGACCGATGGCCAGTATTTGCTTGCCTTGTTATGGGCGGATGGGAAGCAAGCCAGCTCACGGGAATAGGCGTGAGACCACTCGTCTGCCATCAGATCCGCTTGGGTGTGAGGCGCGTTGACCAATGGGTTGTCTTCCAGCGTCCACTCACCGTCTTGCACCTTGGCAATTTCCTCGCGAATGGCAATCATGGCATCACAGAAGCGATCCAACTCTTCTTGGCTTTCACTTTCGGTCGGTTCAACCATCAGAGTACCCGCGACCGGGAAGGACATGGTCGGCGCGTGGAAGCCATAATCCATCAAGCGTTTGGCGATGTCTTCTTCGCTGATGCCGGATGCCTCTTTTAGAGGGCGAATGTCGATAATACATTCGTGCGCAATGCGTCCGTTTTTGCCGCGATAAAGCACGGGGTAGTAGGGACGCAAACGCTCCATCACATAGTTGGCACTGAGAATCGCTAACTCGGTCGCGCGCGTTAGGCCTTGTTCACCCATCATAGCAATGTACGCCCATGAAATAGGCAAAATCGAGGCACTGCCCATTGGTGCGGCCGACACGGCAAATTCGTCACCTTGCTCCACATGACCAGGGAGGAAAGGCGCAAGGTGCGATTTCACCCCAATTGGCCCCATGCCCGGCCCGCCGCCACCGTGGGGAATACAGAAGGTTTTGTGCAGGTTGAGGTGAGAAACGTCTGAGCCAATATAGCCGGGTGTGGTCAGCCCCACTTGCGCATTCATGTTGGCGCCATCCAAGTAAACTTGGCCTCCAGCGTCATGTACTAGCTCACACACTTGCTGCACGGTTTCTTCGTATACACCATGTGTCGATGGATAGGTGATCATAATGCACGAGAGCGCATCGCGGTGTTTGTCGATTTTAGCTTTCAGATCGTCAATGTCGATGTTGCCGTCGTCATCGCAGCCAACTACGACCACTTTCATCGAAACCATTGCCGCGGAAGCAGGGTTGGTACCGTGGGCAGAGCTTGGGATCAAGCACACGTTGCGATGACTGTCGCCACGGCTTTCATGGTAGCGCTGAATCGCGATTAAGCCCGCATACTCCCCTTGCGCACCTGAGTTCGGCTGCATGGAGATCTCATCGTAGCCGGTGATTTCACACAGCATGTCACGCAGTGATTTACCCAGTGTTTGATAACCTTTGGCTTGCTCCAATGGCACAAACGGATGCAGGGCACCAAATTCTGGCCAGGTGACGGGGATCATCTCGGCCGCGGCATTCAGCTTCATGGTACAGCTGCCCAATGGGATCATACCGTGGGTAAGGGAGAAGTCTTTGTTTTCCAACGCCTTCATATACCGCATCAGCTTGGTTTCACTGTGATAGCGGTTAAAGACGGGGTGCGTCAGGTATGCACTGGTGCGGCGGCATGCGGCAGGGATCGCGGCAAATTCATCGGCTTCAATATCGCTCGCCACGCTTTCTGCATTGCCTTGACCGGTAAGCGCGGTAAGTAATTGATTGACTTCTGCTAGCGTGCTCGCTTCATCAAAGCTCACGCCGAGCTGGCCATCCAATTTACGCAGATTAAAACCGGCATCTTGCGCTTGTTGGTACAAGGCATCGGTTTGCTCGCCTGTGTTGAGCGTGACGGTATCAAAGAAGCTGTCGTGAGTAAGGCTCAATCCCGCCGCTTGTGCCGATTTGGCGAACAGTGCGGTCAGATGATGCACACGGCGGGCAATTTTCTTCAAGCCTTCTGGGCCGTGATACACCGCATAAAAAGCAGCCATGTTGGCGAGCAACGCTTGGGCGGTACAAATATTGGAGGTCGCTTTTTCACGGCGAATATGTTGTTCGCGCGTTTGCATCGCCATGCGCAGGGCTTGGTTGCCTTTGCTATCGACCGATACGCCAATCACGCGGCCGGGCATGGTGCGTTTTAGCTTGTCACGCGTGGCCATAAAGGCGGCGTGTGGGCCACCATAACCCATGGGCACGCCAAAGCGTTGTGCCGACCCAATCACCACATCCGCGCCCATTTCACCCGGCGCTTTAAGCAAGGTGAGTGAAAGTAGATCGGTGGCGACTGCGACTAGCGTCTTCTTGCTTTGTGCGTCTGCAATCAGCGTGCTGAGATCGCGTACTTCACCGGTGGTGCCAGGATACTGGAGCAGGGCGCCAAATACGTCGTACTGATTCAGCGTGTCGGTGTCATCAACAATGATGTCATAGCCGAGGAAGTTAGCGCGCGTTTTAATCACGTCCAGCGTTTGTGGGTGCACATCACTGGCAACAAAAAACGCGTTGCCTTTGTGCTTGCCGCCACGCTTACACAGAGTCATGGCTTCCGCCGCGGCAGTGGCTTCGTCGAGCAGCGATGCGTTGGCCAAATCCATCCCCGTTAAGTCCATCACCATTTGCTGGAAGTTCAGCAACGATTCGAGTCGGCCTTGCGAGATCTCGGGCTGATAGGGGGTATAAGCCGTGTACCAGCCCGGGTTTTCTAACACATTGCGTAAAATAGGCGGTGGAGTATGCGTGTGGTAGTAGCCTTGGCCGATCAGGCTGCGCTTAATGGTGTTTTGCGCGGCAATGTTGCTAAGTTCGGCCAGCATCTGGGTTTCGCTTTTGGGCGCACTCAGGTTTAACGGCTTTGGCAAGCGAATGTCAGCAGGGACAGTTTCTTCAATTAAGTGCTCAAGGCTGGTGGCATTGATCGCCGCCAGCATCGCATTTTGCTGATTGATATCGGGGCCATTGTGGCGCGCGATAAAATCATTATCGGCCACTAGGCTATCGAGTAAACGAGTTTGCGTCATGGTATTCGTCCTGAATTAGTCTTCAATCGTTGCCGCGTACGCGTCTGCATCCATCAAGTGATCCAAATTGGTATCGTCAGCCAGCTTAATTTTGGCAATCCAGCCACCTTCAAAGGGTGCTTCGTTGACCAGCTCTGGACTATCTTCCAAATCTTCATTGATAGCGACGACTTCACCATCCACGGGGGCATAGATATCAGACGCGGCTTTCACTGATTCCACCAAAGAGAAGCTCTCACTTTGTTCAGTACTGTCGCCAACCTCGGGTAGATCGACAAACACGACATCACCAAGC
>NZ_MUFL01000170.1:0-1522 GCF_001995355.1 Salinivibrio sp. PR919
GGGCGCTGGCGGATCCCCTCATAATTGACCGAGCCCCATCGTATGCGTTAGCCGTTGATATTCCCTGATGGCCCACTGATATTGGGTTAGCTTAATCAGGTATCGCCGATGGTTTCTGACCTCGCGACCAAGACGAGGTATCGAGAGCACGCGACGATGCTTGATGGTGTTGGCTTGAAAGTGATAATGCCAACCTGCTTGGGTCGCCACTAAGCCATTCCACCACATTAAGATATCGGCAAGCAGGGCAATGAGTAGCAAGATATTGAGCCGTTTTACACAGCGCGTCCGGTTGTGTCGAAGTGCCATGCCGTAGGCGGTGCTTTTTAAGTCTCTAAAGGCTTCTTCTATCTGCATACGCTTGGCATAAAGCCGCGTGATTTGGACCGCATTCATTGCATGCGTGGGGATATTCGTTACGAGCACCCAAGGTTCACTGCTCCCTTTTTGATAAAGCGCGTTGGCGGAATGACGCTGGCAGGTGCGGCTATGACGATGCACTTTGCGTCCTTTGGGGGCACCTTTGTAGAGATACGCAAAGCAATGAAGAGGCGAACGCTTCGCTAATAAACAGGGCCCAAGAGTGTGAGGTTTAGCTGATGCGTCAGGGTAAAACTGCTTATTGGATTGCCACGGGTGCTGATGGGTTTTAATCGAGACCTCGCCACGTACGCGGCCTAACCAGAACCAGCCTTTTTGTGCCACTTGTCGGAACCAAGTATTTCTAAAGCCAGCATCGGTGACCAAGATTGGGTGGCAACCGTCAGGCAATATCCCTTGGAGCGTATCGAGAAAGCGTTGATGGGTGCGAGGCGAGTTATAGTCGCCATATTCAAAGGCTTGCTCATACAAAGTGACGGCACGCCCATCCACGGCGATAGAAGCACGCAGTGTCATATAGCGCAATTGCTCACGCACATCCGACCAATCAACCAAGATGACGGGACAAGGATTGGCGCGCGTAATCAGATGCGCATGCCAGCGATAAATGAGATTTTTCTCTTGATGTAACAGCGTATTGCCTAATAGGCGGTCGATACGTTTAATCGCATGTTTAACTGAGGTTTGTGTCTCAAGTGCGCGCCCAAGCTTGGTGAGGGTTAAATCAGCGCCGTCGAGCAAGGTTTTAGTAGCAAGAGTAAGAGAAATAAGCCGTTTTTTGTGAATGTTGGGGCACTGTTTTGACAGTGTTTGTAGTAGGATTTGGTCATCACGCATCGTTAGCATCGCTATTGAATCTGTCTGTATCGAGTGTGTTTTTGGCGAAATTCATTAGATCAGAGGGAGTGATGCGTGTCTACCTCATTGTTTCAAAAGATATTTATGAGGGGATTCCCTAGAGTGGGGCGTTCAATCCGATCAATTCATTGCCCCGATTGCAAACCATAATGAAGGTTTAGATATCGTAAATATCGGAACAGACTCTTTTAAACTGGATAATTTTCACTCCATTCGGGTGATAAGGGTCTGCTCGTCATCCACAAAACCTACCGTAATAGATAAACACTCGACCACGCCCCTC
>NZ_MUFL01000171.1:0-1324 GCF_001995355.1 Salinivibrio sp. PR919
CGGTAACATTAATGAAATAAGTGACTTTAGTGAAAAATACTTTGAACCCATTATTCAGTACACGTTTGATGATGCTGGCACACTGTACTTCCGCACCCGGTTTGGTGAAAGCGAGACTCGTCATGCCGCAAATAGCGGTGGTGGTAATGCCAACGTAGACTACTTCAAAGATATTCGTAAAGCCACACTAGGATATGAGCAAGCCATAAGCGATAACTGGGTAGTAAAAGGCGAATACGAGTACGCAAATGAAGTAGAGGATAAAAGTGAACTCGCGGGTTGGGAAGCGAAGAATGAAAGTGAACTGACACAGCACACTTTCTATCTTCAAGGGTTATATAGATTCTAATAATCGGCTTTGAGAGTTTGTAATGTTAAGTGCTTCGGAAATTGCGCGTTTACTGGCTGGAAAAATAAAAGGTGATGCGTCGACTATCATTGATACAATTCGTCCTCTCAACAGTCCAGAAAAGGGTGGACTTGCGATTGTTTTTTCTCGAACAGATTGCTCTTTTATTTGCGATAGCAAGGCAGACATACTAGTAGGGCCAGAGGCTATACTAAAGAGTTCAGCCCAGACTAAGATCTTAATCGACCATCTCGACGCTAACAAACTTAATCAGTTACTTCGTTACTACAAAGTACAGAAATACCGGTTATTTGATCAGGGGAATACCTCTCAGAGTCCCGACGTCTACATCGGTAAGCATTGCCAAATTGGAGAGCATTGCTATTTCATGCCTGGAGTCAAGATCATGAATGGAGTCTCTATTGGCAATAATGTAGCAATTCACGCCAATACTGTCATTAAAGAAGGCACCATAATTGGTGATAACGTTACAATCGATTCAAACAATTCGATTGGCAATTACAGTTTTGAATATATGGCTGGAGAGGACGGAAACTATCAGAGAGTTGAAAGCATAGGTCGCGTGATCWTTCACAACAACGTCGAAATTGGCTCGAATAACACAATAGACAGAGGGACGCTTGGTGATACTATCATCGGTGAAGGGAGCAAACTCGATAATCAGATTCAGATCGGCCATGACTGTAAGATAGGGCGTCACTGTTTGATTATTTCTCAGTGCGGTTTTGCCGGTCATACCATCCTTGGTGATCATGTTATCGTTCACGGACAAGTTGGCACATCCGGACACATTACAATAGGTAGTCATTCAGTCATCAAAGCTAAATCCGGTGTCAGTCACTCTTGTCCAGAAGGTAGCGACTTGTTTGGCTATCCAGCGAAAGACGCCAAACACTATTACAAAAACCTAGCCGTCCTTAACAAACTCACCAAAGAATTTGACCAGAATAGAGG
>NZ_MUFL01000172.1:0-1255 GCF_001995355.1 Salinivibrio sp. PR919
ATAAAAGCATCGGTAAATATTTGTACTATTTTCCCGAAAGAATATCCAACGGCATACAATCCAACCGCTTCTAGACTAATCATTTTTTCGATAAAAAAGCGGTCGCTTGACGCAATGATCAAAGCTCCTAGAGCATGAGGTATTAATGGCACTGTGATTGTTAATATTTTTTTTGCGACTGTCTTATCAAACGATAATTTAACATAGTTTCTTTTTGAAATGTAGATAGAGCCGATGATACAAAAAATACCTCCAGCGACTAAAATCCCAAATATTTGGGACATCCAACCAATACCATTGGTTAATAATATTATTGTAACAGTGATAACAATAGCCGAATTGGATACTTCAAATATGCCGTACATCCATGCACGATTYTCGTTTCTCAATATAACGGTATTTATATTATTTATTGTCATCATAAAGACGATTAAAGGAGCTAATAAAAGTAAGTCTGCTCCGTCCCCTAAAAGTCCAAAATCACTAAACCAAAACCCAATAGTTACTAAAAAATATATCAATGTAGATATCATTAATATTATAATAATGTTTCCTATATATAACGATAACTCACTCTTAGAAACTTTATGAAACTCTTTTGAAATTACAGCGAACATATTCATATTAATAAAAGCTGCATATATTGCTATCAACATCATAAATAATGATAGTTTCCCATATTCATCCGGTTTTAGATAGGAAGTCGTTATGGGTAACATTAAAAATGGCATTGCTTGCTTTATAATACTGCTAAATAAATATACAAAAGAGTTTTTTATTAATACATTCAAACTTTTAGATCCAACTTGCTAGACAAACGAAACTAGGAAATTCAAAAATCAAGTTGATGTAATCTACCATATTTATATACGCCTCACATGGAAATATAGATTGTTCATTAAACTTATACTAAATCGTTATTATAAAACTTGTTAAGGTAATTTTCTCATAAAATCTTTCATTACTTCATAATTCTGATTAATATTACTACGTACCATTTTCATTTGTGTTAACTGGGAGCGTTTTTGGTACTGTATAGCTTCCATTACCTCTTCAGGCACGTGACAAGTTCCGACGTAGCCACAGGACATGCCCAACTTTCTCTTTATTCTCGTAAAACTATCATTTTTTACTTCCGAAAAAGCATCAATGATCACGCCACCAAAAACTCTTCTTAATGCCTTTCCTCTGCCGTCTTCCGCAATGAGTATACTTGGTTTGGAAATGCTACTCATAAATATATGAGCATGCACTC
>NZ_MUFL01000173.1:0-1194 GCF_001995355.1 Salinivibrio sp. PR919
CATGTAAGCAATTGTTACACGGCCTAGTAAAAATACTCAGATATTTACCCCCGCATCGTGAACTTAAACTATTTAAATCACGAACCTTAAGTACATCCCCCATCCACTCATCTACCTCACCTTCCACCCAGGGCGAGATCGCGAACGTTTTTTGACCAAAAAAGGATCGGTTTGACGATCACCTCTGGCTGTGATCATATAGGCCGATTCTAAAATAGTTCGGGATAGATACCGTGGATATCGATACATTTAAAGACTACTTCAGTGCCGTTGATGATAACCGCCAGAGTGCCAAGATAACCTACCCACTTTTTGACCTGCTCTTTGCTTCATTGTGCGCTGTTATTGCGGGTTCCAAAGGATGGTACGATATTCGGGAATACATCCTAGGCCACCATGATTGGTTTAAGCASAACGGCATGTTTAAAGACGGTATTCCTGCCGACGATACTATCGCACGTGCCATCTCCACGATTGAACCGAGCGCCTTTCAAGCTTGCTTTATCGATTGGATGAAAGCCGTCCATCAAATGACGGATGGCCAGGTGGTCGCGATCGACGGCAAAACCCTAAAGGGCTCTTACAACCGTGAAGATAGAAGCAGTACGATCCACATGGTTAGTGCGTATGCCAGTGAAAATCATCTGGTGCTCGGTCAGCTCAAAACAGACGAAAAAAGCAATGAAATCAGTGCTATTCCCGAGTTAATCCGTCTGCTCGACTTACGTGGTGCGCTAGTCACCATCGATGCCATGGCCTGCCAAACGACGATTGCCAAGACGATTCTTGAGCAGGGTGGTGATTACTTATTAGCGGTGAAACAAAATCAAGGCAAGTTAGCGAACGCGATCACCGCGGCATTCAGTGAGCAGCGCCGAACCTTCAATGACGATGTTGTGTTTGAATATGGCCACGGTCGTACTGAGTCGCGCCAGTGCTATGTAATTGATAAAGAATGCTTATCCGGCGACTTTACTCGTTGGCCATCACTACAAAGCCTTGTCATGGTTGAGTCTTTGCGTGTTGAAAAAGGGCGTCCGATGTCGCTGGAGTATCGCTACTATATCAGCTCAAAATCACTGACTGCCGATGAAGCAAGCCGTGCTATCCGCTCGCATTGGCGGATAGCACGGCTTGCTTCATCGGCAGTCAGTGATTTTGAGCTGATATAGTAGCGATACTCCAGCGACATCG
>NZ_MUFL01000174.1:0-1036 GCF_001995355.1 Salinivibrio sp. PR919
AGATAGCATTGATATTGCCCTTTCATCCTTGGTTGCCCAACGGTGGCAATCTCTGCAAATATTGGTTATCGATGATGCCTCGGATGATAATACGGTCGCTAAGGTGAAGGCTTGGCAAGCACGGGATGCACGTATTGAATTGTTGCGTCAGCCTTCTAACCAAGGTGCATATGCGGCGCGGAATGCAGGTGCCAAGGCTGCTCGAGGGGATTTTATTACCACCCATGATGCAGATGACTGGTCGCACCCTGAGAAAATCGCCCAACAAATGACGTATTTGCTTGCCCATGCAGACGTGATGGGAGTCTGCACTCATTGGGTTCGGGTAGATGCGCAGTTGCGCGTGACCCAAAATTGGCGTCCAAGTGAAAAGCTTATTCACTATAGTCACTCGTCGTTTTTGTTCCGTCAGCAGGTTTTGGCTGAGGTTGGCATGTGGGATCCGGTTCGCTGTGCTGCGGATACGGATTTAATCAAGCGTGTGACTGCCTTTTATGGTCAGCATGCGGTGGCTAAGATCTTGCCGGATGTTCCATTGGCGTTTGCACTGGATCAAGCTTCGTCACTGACACGTCAATCTATCTCGCATGTACGAAGTGTGTATTTTGGCTTGCGGGCCGTTTATCACCAAGTAAGAGGGTTGGTGCGTGACGTACAACCCGAGTCTCTCTCAAGAGCCGATACGTTGATCCCACAAACGATGTTGAGAGGCCGAGAGAATGATCACACCTTTGATGTGCTGCTTGTCGCGGATTTTTCTCTCGTTACGCCAGAGAGACCGGGCTGGGTTGAAAAACTTAATCAGGCGCTGGTCGCCGATCAAAAGATCGCACTATTTCATTGGCCGAGCATGGAAAGATGTACCCGCCCATTTCATGCTTCTCTCATTAAAGCATTAGATTCTGACCAGTGTCGCTTTGTGGTTGGAAATGAGCAATGTGCGGTTCATTCTGTATGGATTAGTGGGGAAGTGTCACTAGAAAATAAGATCGATCAGCGACCAATATTGACTCAGGTCAATGAGATATTTATCGAT
>NZ_MUFL01000175.1:0-1033 GCF_001995355.1 Salinivibrio sp. PR919
GCACAGTAAAGACTATCAACAAGCGACTGACGACACCTACAGCTATGTGTCATGGACAGTCCACTATCGTTATTAACGGTTAACTAGCAGAGGCTTCTACGGCTTGTTTCACCACAGGTCGTGCGCCGCGATCAGACCATTTCATCCATACCAAGGAAGCAAGGATCAACCCAATACCGACCCACTGCATGGGCTGAAGTGTCTCATTAACCCACAAGACCCCGAGGGTGACAGCAGTCAGTGGGTTCAAAAACATAATGATCGACTGGCGATTGGGGCCTAACACGGTAATCGAGCGTATATAAGCCCAGTAACCTACCGCGGTATTCAACACAATTACCCAGATCAAACCCGGAACGGCATGGAGGCTGATAGCCTGTGGCGGTCCTGCTAGTAACCATGCAAACGGGATTAACATCACGCCACCAATCACCAACTGCCACGCAGTTAAACCAAAGATATCTTTGGCCTCCCAGCGCTTCATCCACAAGGTCGACTGCGCGACAAAAACGGTGGCGGCCAACATCGCCCCTGCACCAATCCAATCAATGTCGGAAGAAGGATTAAGGAGTAGCCCCACCCCAGCCAAACCGAGCAGTGCCAACATCAACATCTTTAACTGAGGGCGTTTCCCTTCTGTTAACCACTGCAACAACATCAATACGAGCGGTAAGGTCGCTCCTAATGTCCCAGCAACCGCACCCGGTAAACGATAAGCAGCCACAAATAACAACAAAAAGAACGCTGCGATATTAAAAAAGCTCACCGCGAGCATGCGCGGCACGCTCAACGGTAAGCCGCGACGACTAATCAATAGCATCAGCAAGCCTGCTGGCAATGCGCGCCACACTGCCATCCAATAGGGAGACAGATCCGCCAAGAATAGTGCCACCGCGGAGTAAGTGCTCCCCCAAAAAATCGGTGCCAATACCGCAATCAAATAATGCATACCTTGCCCTTATTTATCTTAATGTGAAGATATATTAGTGCTCCAGTTGATTTATATCAAGTATCTTTATGTGATGATAATAAC
>NZ_MUFL01000176.1:0-1018 GCF_001995355.1 Salinivibrio sp. PR919
AACCGATAATGTGCACGAAATTGTGGCGTTCTTAAAACAGCGCTATGCGTTTTGGTCGCTGTTCGATGGTGCCATCGTGTCAGCCSAAGTAGGGCACTTAAAACCCGAGCCTGATATTTATCAACGCTTGTTAGATGACTACCATCTCGACCCAGCTTCTTGTGTGTTTTTGGATGACAGGATCGCGAACGTAGAAGGTGCGAAAGCGCTAGGCATGGCGGGTATCCCTTTTACCGATGCACAGCAATGCCGCGCAGAACTCGCCAAGCTGGGGATTGTGGTGTAGCGGATGAGCCGAAGACAACGCCTAAACGCAAAAAAGCCCACATGATGTGGGCTTTTTAATATGGCTGGGGTACCAGGATTCGAACCTGGGAATGACGGGATCAAAACCCGTTGCCTTACCGCTTGGCGATACCCCAGTAGGCGTTGCCTAACTTGGTGCGGAGAGAGGGACTTGAACCCTCACGTCCTTTCGGACACTAGCACCTGAAGCTAGCGCGTCTACCAATTCCGCCACCTCCGCAAAAGGTGGATAACCCGGTAACAAAAACGCAGACCGAATTATAAAAATAATGGTGGCTACGACGGGATTCGAACCTGTGACCCCATCATTATGAGTGATGTGCTCTAACCAACTGAGCTACGTAGCCACTCTGTCAGGCGTAGTGCCTTAAGACGCTGCGAATTATGCGGATCTGGGCGAAAGGCGTCAAGGTCTGGTTATTGTTTTTTTTGCGATTTTGCATTCGTTGGCTGCAATAATCGCCATTTTGGACAATTTAGCGGCAAAGCTTACCGAGGAAGTGGCGAAGGGTGTTGAATAGTGGGAATAAAAAAACCAGCCCGGAGGCTGGTTTTATCTGATAAGGGTGGGGTCTCGACAACTCACCCAAGAGGCATGACGCGCTTATACGTTAAAGCGGAAATGGATCACATCGCCATCTTTTACGATGTAGTCTTTGCCTTCTAGGCGCCATTTACCGGCGCCTAGAAGGCAAAGACTACATCGTAAAAG